>CAJCHX010000657.1 GCA_903970215.1 Acidobacteriaceae bacterium | reverse complement strand
AGCCCGAGAACATCCTGATCTCCGACGCCGGCGAGGTGAAGATCGCCGACTTCGGCCTGGTCCGCGCCATCGCCGCGGCATCGGTCACCAGCTCCAGCGTCATCCTCGGCACCGCCGCATACCTGTCCCCCGAGCAGGTGGAGTCCGGGATCGCCGATCCGCGTTCCGATGTCTACTCCGCCGGGATCATGGTCTACGAACTGCTGACCGGCAACGTCCCCTTCACCGGCGACACCGCCATATCGCTGGCCTATCAACGGTTGCACAACGACGTGCCGGCCCCCAGCCGCGCGATCGCGGGTGTGCCGCCGGAACTCGACGAGTTCGTGGCCCGGGCCACTCAACGCGATCCCGACGCACGGTTCGCCGACGGCGAGGCCATGGCCGAGGCGCTCGCCGCCATCGCGCACCGGCTGCGTCTCCCGGCGTTCACCGTCCCGGCACCGCGGTCCAGCGCCGAGCAGCGTGCGGCGGTGGCCCTGTACGACGCCCAGCGGAACCAGCCACACATCCCCGCCGCGGCCGAGCCGACGGGCATGGTGCCGAGCGGGCCGCCGACGGCCGCGCTGGGCGCCGCGACGATGGGCCTCGAACCGCCGACCGCCGCCCTCGGCGACGCCGCCGCACCCCGGCCCACCCGGGCCGAGTCGATGCATGCCGCGCTACCTGAGGAGCTGCCGCCCGCGCGGCCACGTCGCCGGGGCCGTACGCGCACGTACGTGGTGATCGCACTGATCGCCATCGCCGCCCTGTTGCTGGCGATCGGCGGCTGGTGGATCGGTGTGGGCCGGTGGACCACGGTGCCGGTGATCTCCGGATTGGACCGGACCGCCGCCGAGTCGGCCATCAAGAGCGCCGGCCTCGACGTGGTCGAGGTGCCCGGCTACAGCAACGACATCACCGAGGACACGGTCACGTCGATCCAACCCGCGCCGGGCACGCGGGTCACCAGGTACTCCCCGGTGCGGCTCGGTTACTCGCTGGGCAAGCCCATCATCCCCCAGTTCACGATGGGCGCCTCGGTGGACCAGGTGGACGGGCTGTTGCGCGCCCGCGGCCTCGATCCGGTGGACGGGCCCAGCCAGTTCAACCCCGACGTAGCGCAAGGCGGCGTCATCGGCCTATCCCCCACCCCCGGCACCCGAGTCGACGTGGGCTCGACGGTCACCGTGGTCGCGTCGGCCGGCAACCACCCGGTCACGGTCCCCGACGTCCGCGGGAAGTCGGAGAGCGACGCGCGGAATGCGCTCACCCAGGCCGGGCTCACGGTGTCGGGGACCAGGCAGCAGTTCGACTCCGGTGTCGACGCGGGCCTGGCGATCGGAACCGATCCGTCGGGACAGGTCGCGCGGGGCAGCAGCGTGACGCTGCTGATCTCCGACGCGCTGACGGTGCCCGACGTGACCGGTAAGTCGGTCTCGGATGCGCAAGCGGCGCTGCAGAGCGCCGGCCTGGTGGGCGACGTGTCGTCCGACGATTCCGGCTCCGGCTCGGACGGCACCGGAGTGGTGACGCAGACCGACCCGGCGGCGGGTGCACTCGTCGACCCGGCCAACAATCACGTGACGCTGACCGTCGCCACCAAGGTCGTGGTGCCGTCGGTGACCGGAATGAGCGTGGGCGAGGCGCGACAGACGCTCGAAGCGATGGGCCTGAACGTGAAGGTGCAGGGTCTGCTCAGCTCCGACAGCTCACAGGTGATCTGGCAATCACCCGGCGGTGGCTCCCGCATCGACGCCGGCAGCACGGTCACACTCACCGCGCTCCCGTAAGTCACCCCAAGGCGGCCCGCAGTTGGTCGGCGGTCATCGAGCCCGGCTCGGTCCCAGCCCTACTCGCCTGTCGCATCAGTCTGGCGAGCCCCGCATTGACGGGTGCCCGCATCCCGATCTCGTGGGCGATCGAGACGATCTCACCGTTGAGGAAGTCGGCCTCGCTCGAGCCGGCGCGGCGCTTCATCGACTGCCACGTG
Organism: Acidobacteriaceae bacterium; assembly: GCA_903970215.1. Lineage (GTDB taxonomy): Bacteria > Actinomycetota > Actinomycetes > Mycobacteriales > Mycobacteriaceae > Tsukamurella. The sequence continues at coordinate 2,536 of CAJCHX010000657.1, read as the reverse complement.
GATCCGCCGAGTGCTTCGGGTGACGCGCCGGGAACCGCCCGGACCTGCAGGTGCTCCCGGGACCGCTGCTCATCCGCCTCGGAATTCATTGTGATCGCTGCCGCGGCGTAGATCTGCTCCGCCTCCGATCGCAGGGCCCGGGCGACTTCCGGATCCACCGTCCCGAGCAGCGCCTGCACCGCGTTGGCCAGGTTGCTGAGCAGCTTGCGGTACTTCCAAGGCATGACGTCGTCGGGCCGTGGCACCTGCAGGCCGGCGGGCGCCCAGTCGGCGGCGATGCGGGAGAGAAGCGCCCGGTCCGCGTCGTCGGCCACAGCGGCCGGAACCCTGCTGGTGTGCAGGATCGCGTGCACCGGCGCGGCGCGGACGATCACCTCGCCGGGCGTCAGGTGCACTGCGGGCATCCACACGCACACCCCGTACACGCGAGAGAACCAGCGCAGCGCACGGCGGTCGGCGGCGACGCCGTTGAGCGCGATCAGCGCCGGCAGCGCCTCGCCGGCGGTGCGATCGCCCACCGGCGCGTCCGCCCATTCCGCCAGGGCCGCCTCCACCTGCTGGGTCTTGGTGGTGAAGACGAGCACGTCACCATCGGTGAGCTCGACCTCTGCGGGCGAACCGACGACGGTGACGGGGGTGGTCTCGTCTGAATCGGGGGTACGGATCCGCAGCCCCTCGGCCCGCATCCGGTCCAGATGCGCCCCGCGGGCGACGAGCACCGTCGGCACCCCGCTCCGGGTGAGCAACCCACCGATTCCGCCGCCGATCGCACCGGCGCCGATGATCACGTATCGATCCGTCACGCCCTCCATAAAACCTCATCGACCCAGCCGGCGTCCGAGTGCAGTGGCGAGGGCACACCGGCCGTCAGGTGCGATCGCTCCGCGGCCGCGTGAGGGTGAACGAGTCCACCACCTGGGTGCCTGCGCCGATGAGGGCGTGGTAGGCACCCTTGATCGTGGTGTTCCCTCCCGGCACGCCGGGATCGACGTCGAAGCTGCAGAATCCGTAGGCGTTCGCGGGGTCCTTGAAGGCCGACCACACGGCCTGTTCCATGACGTATACCGGCGTCTTCCGGTCTCGGTTCGCGGGGTCGGGGGCGCGGACGGCGGTGACCACCCGGCACTGCGCACCCGGGAAGAACAACCGGTTCGACGGCGCGCTGGTGCCTCCCCCGCCGATCACCATGTGCACGGTGCCCTGGGACGTATCCACCAGATCGTCGCGATCCGAGACCGGGTTCGGCGTGAGCACGTCCGACGGGAGCGTCCCGCGCACGGGATGCGAACGCTCGTAATGGTGTTCGTGCCCGGCCAGCACCAGGTCCACTTGATACCGATCGAACAGCGGCAGCCACTCCTGACGAATCCCCAGGTCGGCTCCGTTGCCCTTGGCCGACGAGATAGCCGTCTGGTGCATGAACACGATCACCCAGTCGATGGACTTGTCGGCGCGCGCCTTGGCCAGTTCTCCTGTCAGCCAACGCTTCTGAGCTCCGCCGGAGTAGCCGCGCACGTAGCTGTCGCCGCCGTCCTGGATGCAGATGTCGTCGTCGGCGAGGGCGATGAACCGCACACCGCCCACCGTGAACGAGTACCACAGACCGTTGGCCAGCGGCTCCGCGCCCGCATCGGGCACCGTGAAGTAGGTCTGGAACGCCTCGTAGCCGATCTGACCGTTGCCCTTCTCGTTCTCGTGGTTGCCGGGCGCGGGCATCCACGGACGGAACCGGGCGGAGCGGGAGTTGTTGACCCAGTAGTCGTTCCATGTGCGAATGCGGTCGTCTGCGAGGTTCGCGTAGCAGAGGTCGCCGTTCACCAGGTTCACCAGCGGCGACATGCGTTCGACCGCGGCGGTGACGTCGCCTGCGAAGGGCGATCCCAGATTGTCGTTGACGTAGGCACCGGCGGCGTCGAGCTTGCCGATGGTGGGCGTGCCCTGGTCGCCGAAGCTGGTGAACCGGAACGCCGCTCGCCCCGACGGTGCCGTACGGACGGTGCCGATCTCGGGCTGCGCACCGTCGTGACCGGCCGCGTACACGTAGTCGGTGTCCGGGCTCAGACCCGCGATCCTGGCGTGATGCACCTGGACCTCGCGGCCCGACTTCGCGTCGGTGTACGTCCGCGTCTGTGCATCCGCGCTGTTCCCGAATCCGCCCGCGGCGGTGCCGTACCGCACGCGCGGCCGCGCGACCGACGCATCGGTGTGCCACGTGACCACCACCTCGCGCGCGGCATCCGCACCGAACTGCACATGCAGACCGGCGACGACGGGCGCACCGGTCACCCCGGGGCGAGCGACCAGGTCGGCAGCCGGCCACAGCTCGGCCCCGCCGGGCGCCGACGTCCCCGGTCCCGACGAGGTCGTCGCGAGCGCCGTCCCACCCGCACCGGCGGCGAGGCCCACGACCCCGGCACCCAGCAGCCACCGGCGGCTCACCCCGCGCGGTGTGGGCCGGGCGGGCTGACCGGACGCGCCGTCGCCGGCGGTCGGGTCGTTGTGGGCGGCTTCCGGGTTGGGCATATCGGCCATGCCG
>CAJCHX010000656.1 GCA_903970215.1 Acidobacteriaceae bacterium | reverse complement strand
CCTGCGCAGCGACTGCGTCCTGCAGCTGCGCTGCGGCGCGGCCCGTCGGTGCCGCGAGCCCGATGCGCAGTCCCGGGCCGTGCTGCTCGAACAGCAAAGCGAGGATCCGGGCCACGGTGTGGGTCTTACCGGTGCCGGGTCCCCCCGCGATCACCGACGTCATACAGGTCAGCGCTACAGCGGCCGCCACGCGTTGCCGATCGGTGCCGTGAGTGCCGAAGAACCGGGCGAGCCCGGTCGCGAGGACGTCGGCGTCGACGCCGGGCGCCGGTCCGGCGCGACCGTCCAGGATCTCGCGGACAGTCTGTTCCTGGCGGAAGTATCGGTCGAGGTACAGCAATCGGTCGTCCACCAGGTGCAGCGGCCGCAACGGGCCCGCGGGCGACCCCACCACCAGCGGCGACCGGCGCAACGCGGTGACCAGTTCGGCGTCGGCGGGCCACGGCAGGGCCGCCACGTCGACGTCGCCGTCACCGTCGACGGCGACCTCACGGATCCGAGGAAGCTCGACGCACACCGAGCCGAGCCGCACGGCGCGCGTCGCGAGCGCCGCGGCGAGCAGTACCCGCTCGTCGGACTCGCCGCCGAGCCGGCCGAGTGCGCGAGCCACGTGGACGTCAGCGGGCGCGAGGACGCCGGCATCGGCGAAGGGCGTCAACAACGAAGCGGTCACTCTGGCACCCCGGCAAGCGCGTCGGATACCGCAACCACCAGAGCGGCGGGCGGGTGCCACTCGAACACACCGCAGCCCGGCGGAGTGGACGGCCCGATCATCGCGCGCACGAAGTGGTATTGCACCGGACCGAGGTGGCGCTCCGGCTGGTATCCGGGTATGCGCCACCGCAGGAACCGGTGCAGCGCAACCGAATACAACAGTGCCTGGAGCACGTAGTGGGAGTCGATCATCTCGGCCGCCATCGCCTCCTGGGTGTAGTCGGCAGTGGTGAGGTCGCCACGCGCGAGCCGGTTGGTCTTGTAGTCCACGACGACATACCTCTCCCGCGCTGCTCCGTCACCGTTCGCACCCACCTGCTGCAGTGCGCCGTGAGCGGGGCCGGGTAGCCGGAGCACGGAGTCGATGCTGCCGGTCAGGAACCCCCGCAGCGCGGCACCCGGGACGTTGCGCAACCGCGCCGAGTAGCCGGCGAGTGGATCGGTCGGGGGCAGGTGGCGATCGAGCAGATCGGCGATCGCGCCGAGCGTCGCGGCTGCTGCGCCGTCCGGCGCCCCCAGCGGCAGCTCGAAGTCCAGTTCGGCCAAGTGATCCGCGGGGGCGATGTCGGCGAGGCAGTACCCGGACAGGTCGCCGGCCCCGAGCGGGGTGCGCAGCACCGCGAGTAGGGCCCGCGCCAGCTGCTCGGGGTCGTCGGCCGACCCGCCGTATGCGGCGGCGGCCCGACACTCGGCGAGCACTTCGGCGTCGAGGTCGGGGGCGCCGGTATCGACGTGCTCGAGGATCTCGTGCACGAGTGTGCCGAATGCCGCTCCGCCCGACAGGCCGTTCATCAGCGACGGAGCGGCGTCGGGCGCCGAGGCCGGCGTGCCGGTGGGGTCGGCGTCCGGCTCGTCCGTGCCGCGCCCGTCGAGGTCGGGTTCGCTGGCGGGCGCGCCGATGCCGTGCCCGACCCCCGCGACCAGCGCGGTATAGGAGGTACGCCGCCACGCGGAGTCGATCCGCCGGCGCGCGACGCCCACCTCGAGCTCGAACCGGTCGGCCTCGGGGGCGATCCACGTCTCGCCCCTGCGGTGTCGGGCGGGTTCGATGGAGACCAGTTCACGGACGGGTGCCGCCCAGTCGGCGAGCGCCGCGGGCACCGCTTCGTCCTGCGGGACGGTCGCGCGGTCGGTCGGTACCCGGCCGCTGCCGGTACGCCCGAACATGAGCCGGTGCAGGGCCGAACCCGAGGTGGTCGTGCTAGGCGCCCACCAGAGGTTGACCTGGCACTTGGCCCGCGTCGCCCCCACGTACAACAGGCGCAGTTCTTCACCGGCGTCCTCGCGGATACTCGTCTCCTTGCGGCGGCCGTAGCCGGGGCTGTCCTCAGTACCCACGTCGAGGATGCGTCGACCGGACTCGTCGTGGAGGATCAGCGTGGCCGGGTTGGGAGAGCGAGCGGCATCCCATGCGTACGGCAGGTACACGACGGGGAACTCGAGCCCCTTGCTGCCGTGCACAGTCATCACCTGGACGGCCGCGGCGTCGGTCTCGAGTCGCCGGCTGCGGTCCGATCCGGCCGAGACCGCCGGGTCGGCGATGTGCTCGGTGAGCCAGCGGGTCAACGCTGTGAGCCCGAGGCCATCCGACACGGTGACCCGCTGCAGCAGCTCTGCGATGTGTCGCAGATCGGTGATGGTGCGCTCACCCCCGGTGCGGGCGAGCAGCCGGCTCTCGAGCTCGGACTCCCGAGCGAGCCGGGCGAACATCGCGGCGAACCCGGCCGCCTCGTACAGCCGGGACAGCGACCGCAGTCTGCCGCTGATCTCAGACACCAGCTCGTCGCCGCGCTCGGCCAGGTCGGTCGCGGTGAAACCCAGCAACGGAGTAAGCGCCGCGAGCCGTGCCCGGTCGCCGCGGTTCGGCGACTCGAGCGCCTCCAGCAGCCACAGCCAGTCGCGTGCGGCGGGAGTCGCGAAGACGCTGGTACCCCCGGCCACGACGGAGGGCACGCCCACCGTCTCGAGCTCCGAGCGCAGCTCCGCGACCTGAGCGTTGTTGCGCGCGAGCACCGCGATATCGCCGGGCTCGAGCGGGCGGGTCACCTGCCGGGTTCCGTCCTCTGAGCCGGCATCGCCGGAGCCCCCCGTGGCTGCGCTCGCAGCTTCCACGACGAGCGGCGTCCCGCGGTTCAGAGCGCCGACGATGTCGGCGGCGACGTCGCGGGCGACGGCCGCTCGGATGGCGGCGACTGCGGGGAAACCCGACTTGTTCTTGGGGCCCAGCCCATTGCGCCCGAGATAGCGGATGCGCAGCGGCGCCGAACCCGGCATCCGGCTGGTCTCGTGGCTGGCGTCGACGGGGTGCGCGACGATCTCGACGTCGCCGAGCGCCGCGTCCCCGTACAGGCGGTGCAGCGCGGTGACGAGCCCGGCGTCGGTGCGCCAGTTGGTGGTCAGCGCCTGGTGTCGGTCCGCCGCCTGGGCAGCGGTGAGATAGCTGAGCACTTCGGCGCCCCGGAACGCGTAGATCGACTGTTTGGGATCGCCCACCAGAACCAGCGTGACGTGTCCGTGGAAGGCGGTGCGGAAGATCTCCCACTGCACCGGGTCGGTGTCTTGGAATTCGTCGACCAGCACCACGGAGAACAACCGCCGCATCCTGGCCCGCGCCCGCTCGCCGTGCACCGGGTCGGCCAGCGCATCGCTGAGCAGACTCTGCAGGTCGTCGAAGTCGCGCAGCCGGCCACGGCGCTTGCGGATGTCGACCTGGCGGCGGACCGCCCGGGAGTACGCGACCCGCTCCCCGGAGGGGCTCTCGCGCGGATCGTCGGCCGGCGACAGTTCAGCGCGGGGGTTGGCTACCGCTACCCGGGCATAGGTACGGGCGTCGGCGATCGAGAACGGCGGCCGCGGGCGACCCGCGTACCCCCGAAGATAGAGGTCCTCGGCGGCCTCCGTCACGAGGTCGTCGACGGTGTCGACCAGGACGGCCCCTGGTTCGAGGTCTCCGGAGAGGCCGAGAGCTTCCAGCATCCGCTGACAGAATGCGTGCGTCGTCGTGACCGTCGCCGAGTCGAAGTCTGCGACCGCGGCGACGAGTCGGGCATGCCGCTCCCGGGCGACCGCGTCGTCGGACCCGGCCAGGAACCGGACCAGTACGTCCTCACTCCCCCGCGCGGCAACCGGATCACGCAGGCCGCGCTCTGCCGACACGAGCCGCGCCCGAGCGCGTTCCCGCAGCTCGCGCGACGCAGCCCGCGAGAACGTGACGAGCAGCAGATCGGACAGCCTGGCCGTGCCCTCGGCGATGTACCGGACCATGAGGCCGACGATCGCGAAGGTCTTACCGGTGCCCGCGCTGGCCTCGAGCACCGTGGTGGTGGGCCCGGTCGGCAGTGGGCCGGTCAGCTCGAACGGCGGCACGCCCAGAACCGATTCGCGCCCCGGACGAGTTCCACGCGTCTTTGCGGTATCGGTCCGCGCGGTATCCACCTCGACGCTGTCCGTCTTCCCCACCGTCATCCCCTGATCGTCTCGTGCTGCAACAACGGTGCCCACATCCGCATGGCCAGCGCGCCGAATCGGGACGGCTCCCCGGCCCACGCCGTCTCGTCCGGCCGAGCGGCACCGAGCGCATCCTCGAACGCGCCGGCCCCGAGCGTGTACAGGATCGACGGGTCGGTGCGGTCGCCGTACTTGTCGCTGAACGATTTCGCGGCAGCCTCCAATGCCAAGTGCGGCGGATCTCCGCGCCGCAGACGAGTCACGTACTCGGGCGACGCGGTGAGGAACAACGGCAGCGGTTCGCAAAGCCCTCGATCACGCAGGTCGACCAACTCGGACAGCACAGCGAGCGGGTCTTCGGGGACCTGCAACGACGCCACAGCCGCGCCCCGGAACCTGCCTTTACCGACCAGCTCAGCGTGGTATTCGGCGCTCGGGTCGGCAGCGGCGAGCGCGAGCAGGCGCACCCAGCCGCCGATCCGATGAGCCGGCTTGAGCCGCGAGAACGAAGCGCGCGTAAGAACGTCGCCGCGAACCCCGGGAATCGACCCGGCCAGGCGGCGCCCGCCCCCGACCGCGATCTGCACGTCGACGGTGCGGGGGGGCCGGCCCGTATGCGCGGCGAGTTCTCCTGCCAACTGCGCGACGTCGGACGACACGTCTGCCAGGACCGCGTCACCGAGCGCGAACGGTGGCAAGGTGCCGCGGCGAAGCTCGGTGTCGACGAAGGTCGCGTACGGCACGCCCGCGATGGCAGCCGCGAGCATCCGCTCGCCGATGTCCCAGCGCTGCAATCCGTCCGGCGAGATCGTGATAGCCCCGGACAGCTCCTCGTCGAGCTTCGGGATCCGGATGCCGAGCCGCTGTCGCAGGAACGCCGCAACGGGGTTCTCGCAGAACTGTGCCAGCGCATCCAGGTCGATGTCGTCGACGACGCCGGCGAGCGGCTGAGGGAGGAAGGGCTCCGGCGCGCGGCTCGGCTCGAGTGAGGCGCGAGCCCCCGCGTAAGCGGCGGCATCGAAGCTGGCGGGTGCGCCCGCGGCGAAGGCGATCGGGTCGAACGGCTGCAACGGATGCCGGAAATCGAGTCTGGCGACCCGCTCACCCAGCGGCACGCCGAGGATCGTGGCCGCGGCGTCGCGAAGCTCGGACGCCGGAACGGCCGGCGGGCGGGAAGTCCCGGTGACCGGATCGGCTCCGGTGTAGAACACGAGGAGCCTGTCGGTCGCGGACATGACCGCGTCGAGGAACAGCTGCCGGTCCTCGGCGCGCGGGTCCCGCTCGCCCACCAGCGGATCGCGGCCGAGCACGTCGTCGCCGCCGAACCGCGTGCCGCGTGGGAACACCTCGTCGTCGAGCCCGAGCAGGATCACGACGCGGTGCGGAACCGACCGCATCGGCACGAGGGTGCACACAGTGAGTTCGCCGGTGCGGAAGTTGGCCCGGGTGGGCTTCGCCGCCAACCGTGCCGCCAACATCGCGCGGATGTCGGCGAGCGACAGGTGGCGCTCGCCGCCGTGTTCCAATGCGGCGGCGATCTCGCGGCGCGCCTGCGTGGCCTGCCAGGCGTCCGCCGCGGGCGCGGCGGTCAGGCCGTCGATCACACCCGTGAGCAGCTCCGCCCAACCCTCGGCCGGACGGTCGGAGTCGCAGGCATGCGCCGCACCGGTGAGCGCGGCCAGGAAGTCTGCGAGGCGCCCCGCGAGGTCGATGTCACCGGAGTCGACGTCGTCGAGCGGGAGAGCGAGGCCCAACCACTGCGACGCCGACTCGTCGGCTGCCACACCGAGGAGGATTCGGTCCACGGCCACGGACAGCGTGTTCTGTTTGAACCCGCCCAGCTGGAACCGTTCCCGCGACGCGGCGTCGAGACCCCAGCGCGCGCCGGACGCCCCGGCCCACTCCCGCAGCCGCTCGATGTCTGCGTCGTCGAACCGGAACCGCGCACGCACCGGGGCCGCCACTGCAAGATCGAGGACATCGGTAACGGTGACCCGCGCATCCGCCAGCTCGAGCACCGTCGCGATCACATCGAGCACCGGGTTGGTGAATCGCAACGACCGGTCGGCCAGCCGCACCCGCAACGCGGTCGCCGGGTGCGCATCGACGGACCGGGGCTCGTTCGGCCCGGCCAGCCGATCCGCGTCGGCGCCGGTCCCGAAGGCCGAGCGGATCAGGGGCGCGAACGTCTCGATGTCGGGGCAGCTGATGAGCACGTCCCGCGGTTGCAGCGTCGGGTCGTCCTCGAACGCGCGGACCAACCGCTCGCGCAGCACCTCCACCATGCGCGCGGGGCCGTGGCAGCCGTGGAACTCGAGCGTTCCGTCCGCGCCGGCG
>CAJCHX010000655.1 GCA_903970215.1 Acidobacteriaceae bacterium | reverse complement strand
CTACGGCGGCGGCTTCCACCACCACGGCCCGGTGTTCTGGCACGGTGGCTGGCACCAGCCCATCTGGAACGGCTACGGCTACGGCTTCTGGCTCGGCCCGATCTGGATCCCGGTCGTCTGATCGAGGCGCTGATCGAGGCGTAGCCTCCTGTAGCGACGCCTCCTATCGCGACACTGCAGGCCCCATCCCGAACATCGGGATGGGGCCTGCAGTCGTATCTGAAGTGCTGTGCTGTGCTGCGTAGTGCTGTGCTGTGCTTGTGTCGCGGTGCAGGCGGCTCATCGGCCGTCGCGCGCGATGGCTGTCAGCAGAAGCGGACCATCAGCATGCCGGAGTGCTCGTTGTGTGCGCGTGCTGCGCGCACGGCGGCGAGTACGGCGCTCGCGCGCGTGTCGGAGTGCCCCTCGAAGGAGTGTCCACTGAGGTAGCTGACGCGGGCACACCGCGTGTCGGGGTGTGCACCCGCCGGTCCCTCGCCGAGGTACGCGGCACCCAAGCCGGCTGCCGCCACGGCACCCGCAACGCCGATCGTCCCTACCAGCCAGCCACGCCTCATCTGCCGTCCACTCCTTATATGTCGTTGACGTTACAAGGACGGTAGACGTGCTCGCTGGCAATCCGCTTAGAGCCCGGTTAACGTCCGCCGAACCGGGGAGGAATGTGCGGATCTGCGTCCGCTGTGGCGCGGAGGTCGTCCATGGTCGCTTCGACCATCGCGGCCAACTCGCGGACCGCTTGCGCGATGTGTGCGCCCGCCGGCGTGAGGCGGTATTCGGTGTGCGGAGGATTGGTGTCGGCGGACGTGCGCACCACGAGGCCGTCGTCGACCAGCTGGCGCAGAGTCTGTGTGAGCATGCGATCGCTGATTCCCTCGACGGAGCGGCGGACCTCGCTGAATCGCCGCGGTTCGGTAGACAACCGCCCCATGACGAGGGCTCCCCAGCGACCGGTGACGTGCGCGAACACACGTCGAGACGGGCAGTCCTTGGCGAATACGTCGTATCCGGGCTGGTCGCGGGCTTCCGAAGGCACGGCTGAAACGGTAGCACATACGATTCGGTTGCGCTTACGAAAAGTATGTGCTCAAATGGGTCGGCAACAGTTGAAGGGTCAACAATCAAGGAGCGGCATGACCACCACGCTTTCTCGCAGCCGAGGGCTCGCGGCCACCATAGGCCGGGTCATCCTGGGCATAGTGTTCGTCGCACACGGCTGGCAGAAGTTCGACACGTACGGGATCTCCGGAGTGCAGGCGAGCTTTGCGAAGATGGGCATTCCGGCCCCCCACATCAGCGCCTGGTTCGCGAGTCTCGCCGAACTGGTGGGCGGGGTGTTCCTCATCGTCGGCGTGGGTATCCCGGTGGTGGCCCTCGTGCTGATCATCGACATGCTCGGCGCCATCGTCACCGTCGACTACAAGCATGGCCTGCTGGGCGGCTACGAGCTGCCGCTGGTACTGATCGCCGGACTCATCTCGGTCGCCGTGGCCGACCACGGTCGCCTCGCTGTCGACTCGCAGGTTCGCGCGCGCTTCGGGAAAGGAGTGAACGCATGAAGGTAGTCGTCTTCGGAGCCACCGGGTACTCCGGTGCGAACATCGTGGCCGAGCTGCGGTCCCGGGGCATCGACACCGTCGGCGTCGCGCGTACCGCCGGCGATGTCGCGGGTGATGTGGTCGCGGGTGATGTGACCGACGCTGCGTTCGTCGCGCGCGTGGTCGCGGGGGCCGACGTGATCGTCAGCGCCCTGCCCACGTCGGCACCGGCGGGCGAGGTGCCCGAGCTCGCCACCGCCCTCGCCGGTCTGGTGGCGGCGGCGCGCGTCGCCGATGCCCGCCTGGGCGTCGTCGGCGGTGCCGGCAGCCT
>CAJCHX010000654.1 GCA_903970215.1 Acidobacteriaceae bacterium | reverse complement strand
GCGTCCGCGCGCCTGCGCCCGACGGCGGGAACCGTCGGTGCGGCTGTGTGTGATGGTCGGTGTCGGGGCGCTTCTAGTTGTCTTGGCTCTGGTCGGTCTCGCTCGTATCGCGGAGCCCATCGGTTCCGCCCCCACCGTGACGGTCGGATCCGGCGGAGCTTCGTCCACGTTCGTCACGGTCCGGGCGGGTGAGTCGTTAGCCGACGTGGCGCGCTCGGTGGCCCCGGGGCGCCCGGTCGGGGCGGTGACAGCCGAAATCGCGGAGATCAACGGTCTGGTGGACGGTCATGTCGACGCGGGCCAGACGCTCGTCACGCCGCGGTACTGAGTAAGTCGGAAGGAGCGCCGCCGATGAATCGCGCAACGATCGTCGATCTCCGAGGACGGGTATCCTCAAGGCCGACAGTCGGCCCGCCGGCCGCCGCGACCACCACAGTGGTAACGCTCCGGCCGAGGGCCGGTGCCGACGGTGAGGGTTGTGAGCGCATGCATTGTCCGTTTTGCAAGAACGAGGACACCCGCGTGGTCGATTCGCGCGTGTTCGATGACGGTCAGGGGATCCGTCGTCGGCGTTCGTGCGCTTCTTGCGGGCGTCGGTTCACGACCGTGGAGAGTGCTGTTCTCGCCGTCGTGAAACGCAATGGGGTGACGGAGCCGTTCAGTCGCGAGAAGGTGATGCAAGGCGTGCGCCGAGCATGTCAGGGCCGGGCCGTAGCCGAGGACGATCTGCAGAAGCTTGCCCAGCGCGTGGAGGACGCTGTACGGGCGAGCGGCGCGGCCGAGGTCCCCTCGAACGAAGTGGGATTGGCGATCCTGGGACCGCTGCGTGATCTCGACGAGGTGGCCTATCTGCGATTCGCGTCGGTGTACCAGGGGTTCAACACGATCGAGGACTTCGAGGCGGCGATCCGCGAACTGCACCGCGACCGCGCGGCCCGCGCCTAGCGAGGCGGATGGCGGCCCGGCGTCCGGTGCCGGCTAGGTGGCGGCGGCGATCGATGCCAGGATCCGCTTCTCCGACACCGATTCTGCGGTCCCCAACGACTGCGCGAAGAGGCTGACGCGAAGTTCCTCGATGAGCCAGTGGATCCGCTCGTGGACCGCATCCCTGCGCGCCTCTGGCAAGGCGTCGAGACGCTCGCCGAGCGCGGCATAGATCCGATCCAACGTCGTCAGGCCTTTATCGTCGCGATCGAGCGATCCGGGCAGTGCGGCCAGCCGCTGGTCGGCGGCGCGGACATACCGCGGCAGGCGGCGCAGGTGCAGGCCCGCGGTGGCGGCGACGAAGCCGGGGAACAGCAGACCGTCGATCTGCTCCGCGACGTCTTCGGCGGCGTCGCGGCCGGGCGATCCGGCGGGTATCGCAGTGATCCGTCCCCGCGCTTCGGTGCCGGCGGCTATCGCGTCGACTGCGTTCGTGAGGTACTCCTGCTGGGTCTCGCCCAGGCGCGCACGCACCGACGCGGCCAGGGCGTCGAACTCGGCAGGTGTCCACGCGAGTTCCCGCTCGGCCCGCAGATCGCTGATCGCGCGCAGGCGGCAGTCTGCGAGCAGGTCTTCGGGAGTGCGGTAGGGGCTCTGTGACAGTGCGATCCTCTCCCTCGTCCCCAGCGACCGCAGCGCGGACTTCGGTGCCGCAGGAAGGGCGAGTGCCAGGAGCCGGTCGAGTCCAGCGGCCATCGACGCGCGCTGCGCGGCCTCCGACGCGACCACCCGTACACCTACACCGTCGTGGTGGTCCGGCACGTACAGAGTGCCGTATCCGGTCACCGTTCGGCCGTCGACGGTGGTCTCTACGGTGCGCGGGACGTCGCCCAGAGTGTCGGTGGTCCATCGCGCCGCGGGTGACCGTTCGAACTCCGTCGTTCGGCGCGAGAGGTCCTTCTGCACCTCCCGGCCCAATCTCCGCTTGATGTCGTCCAGGTCCTTGCCGACTGCCAGTGCTCGTCCTTTGTCGTCGACCACTCTGAATGTGACCTGCAGGTGCGCGGGCAATTCAGCGGGGCGGAAGTCGTCAGCCCGGATCACGGTGCCGGACAGCTGCGTAAGCTCCCGCGCGAGGCCGGTCGCGATCGGCTCGCTGCGCGCCGAGAGGCGCGCCAATGCCGCGGCGGCGAAATCGGGCGCAGGGACCACCTCCCGGCGGAGCTGTTTCGGCAGCGTCTTGATCAGCGCGGTCGCCAGCTCTTCCCGCATGGCCGGGACCAGCCAGTCGAAGCCGTCGGCGCGGACGCCCGCGAGGTCGGCTACCGGGATCTCGGCGGTCACGCCGTCGTCGGTGGCTCCCGGCTCGAATCGGTACTTCAGCGGCACCTCGATCCGACCCTGCAGCCACGCCGTCGGATATGCCTCCGCGGTGACCTCGCCGGCATTGTCGGTGAGCACCGTGTCCTCGGTGAAGTCGAGCAGCCGCGGGTTCTCCCGCCCGGCCTGTTTCCACCATCGGTCGAAATGCCGCGCGGACACGATGCCCTCCGGGACCCGACGGTCGTAGAACTCGAAGAGCGCGTCCTCGTCGACCACGATGTCGCGTCGCCGCGCCTTGTCTTCGAGGTATTCCGCGTCGTCGAGTAGCGCGCGGTTACGTTCGAAGAATCCGTGCTGTGTCCGCCACTCGCCCTGCACCAAGGCGTGGCGCAGAAACAGCTCGCGGGCCACCAGCGGGTCGATCGCGCCATAATTCACCGTGCGGTCGGCGACCAGCGGCACGCCGTACAACGTCACGCGCTCCTTGGCCAGCACGGCCTCGCGCTTCGTCGACCAGTGCGGTTCGGAGTACGAACGCTTGGCGAGTGGCCCGGCTTGCTTCTCCGCCCACTCCGGTTCGATTCGGCCTACGGTCCGCGCGAACAGCCGGGACGTCTCCACCAGCTCGGCCGCCATCACGAACCGCGGTGGCTTTCGATACAGCGACGACCCCGGGAAGATGAGGAATTTCGCGTTTCGCGCCCCGAGGAACTCCCTGCTGTCACCCTCCCGCAGTCCGATGTGGGACAGCAGCCCCGCGAGCAGTGCCTGGTGCACCGTGTCGGCGCCCGAGGTCTCGGCGGGGAGTTCTCCGACGGCCCACCCCAGCTCGCGGCAGATCTGGCGCAACTGGCCGTGCAGGTCTTGCCATTCCCGGATGCGCACGTAGTGCAGGAACTCCCGCTGGCAGGTGCGGCGGAACGCGCTGGAAGTCAGCTCGTTGCGCCGCTCTCCCAGGTAGCGCCACAGGTTGAGGTACGCAAGGAAGTCCGATGCCGGATCGGCGAACCAGGCGTGCCGCTCGTCGGCGGCCTGCCGGTGCTCAGCCGGCCGCTCGCGGACGTCCTGGATCGACAAGCCCGCGACGATCACCAGAACCTCTGGCAAGCAGCCCCCATCACGGGCAGCGACCAGCATGCGTGCGAGCCGCGGGTCGACGGGGAGTTCTGCGAGCTGACGCCCCACGGGAGTGAGGGACCGGTGCGCGTGTTCGGCGTCGGCGAGCGCACCCAGCTCCTCCAGGAGCGTCACACCGTCGCGGATGGCGCGGGAGTCGGGCGCCTGCACGAACGGGAATGCGGCCACGTCGCCGAGGCCGAGCGAGGTCATCGACAGGATGACGGAGGCGAGGTTGGTGCGCAGGATCTCGGGGTCGGTGAATGCGGGCCGGGACTCGAAGTCGTCCTGCGAATAGAGGCGGATGGCGATCCCGTCCGACGTGCGCCCGCAGCGCCCCGACCGCTGCTGTGCCGACGCCTGCGAGATCGGCTCGATCGGCAGCCGCTGAACCTTCGTTCGCATCGAGTACCGGGAGATTCGCGCCGTGCCCGGGTCGATCACATACTTGATCCCGGGCACCGTCAGCGAGGTCTCGGCGACGTTGGTGGACAGGACGATCCGGCGCCCGGCGTGCGGCGTGAACACCCGGTGCTGTTCGGCTGCCGACAGCCGGGCGTACAGCGGAAGGATCTCTGTGCCGGAGGCTCCCGGCCCTGATGTGGCCCCCGGTCCCGTCGCGCGGATCCCGAGCCTCGCCGCCAGCGCGTCGGCGGTATCGCGGATCTCACGCTCGCCCGAGAGGAAGACCAGCACGTCTCCGGGTGCCTCGCGAGCGAGTTCGTCCACAGCCGCGCAGATCGCGGTCACCTGGTCGGGCGGTTCGGCGGAGTCGTCACCGGGGCCGACCAACTCGTCGAGCGGCCGGTACCGCACCTCGACGGGGTACGTACGGCCGCTGACCTCGATGATCGGCGCGGGCGTCCCGTCGGGCGCGGCGAAGTGTGCGGCGAATCGCTCGGGCTCGATGGTGGCGGACGTGACGATG
The DNA here is from genome assembly GCA_903970215.1 of Acidobacteriaceae bacterium. Lineage (GTDB taxonomy): Bacteria > Actinomycetota > Actinomycetes > Mycobacteriales > Mycobacteriaceae > Tsukamurella. The sequence goes on along the minus strand of CAJCHX010000654.1, from coordinate 845 downwards.
ACCTTCAGGTCGGGTCTGCGCGGGAGGATCTGTCGCAGGTATCCGAGGATGAAGTCGATGTTCAGACTGCGCTCGTGCGCCTCATCGATGATCAGGGTGTCGTAGTCGCGTAACAGCCGGTCGCGGGTGAGTTCGCGGAGCAGGATGCCATCGGTCATCAGTTTCACGGCAGTCGTCGGGCCCACCTGGTCGGTGAACCGGACGGCATAGCCGACCGCTGCGCCCAGCTCGGTGCGCGTCTCCTCCGCGATCCGCTCGGCGACGCTGCGCGCCGCGAGTCGACGGGGTTGGGTGTGGCCGATCATGCCGCGCACTCCGCGTCCGAGTTCGAGGCAGATCTTCGGCAACTGGGTGGTCTTGCCCGAACCCGTCTCGCCCGCGAGGATCACGACCTGGTTCTCGGCGATCGCCCGCTTGATCTCGTCCCGACGGGCGCTGACGGGCAGCTCCTCCGGGTAATCGATCGCGGGAATCGCAGCGGCCCGTTCGGCGAGCCGCTTACGCGCGGCGCGAACCTCGTCGGCCAGGCGCGGGAGTTGGTCGGGCTTGGCACGTTTGATCCGCCCGGACAGCCGGGCATGATCGCGGATCGTCACGTCGGGCGCCTCGGCTGTGCCGATCTCGGCCAGCAGTTCCCGCTTGCTGGGAATCGCGGTCCGCGCGGCAGGGGGAGCGCTGGTCGGGTCCGGTTTCACTTGCTCTAGTTTATCTCCTATGACTTCGTCGGCGTTGTGGCACGGTTTCGCGGATATGGGCGCGGTCGAGCGCGGTGGGGCGTTCGTGGTGGCCCGGGGTGAAGGTTCGTACATATTCGACACGGACGGCAAGAGATATCTCGACGCGAC
>CAJCHX010000653.1 GCA_903970215.1 Acidobacteriaceae bacterium | reverse complement strand
GCTGCGCAGGCCGACGAGCTCGACCTGCCGTATCCCGTTGCCGCTCAGACGATCCACCGCATGCTCGGGTTCCGGCCTGGAACCGCCAGTCGGTTCCGGCACGACGCCACCAACCACCTGCCGTTCGATGTGGTCATCGTGGACGAGACGTCGATGGTGTCGCTGACCATCATGTGTCGCCTCGTCGAGGCGATGCGGCCGGATGCGCGGTTGATCCTGGTGGGCGACCCCGACCAATTGGCATCGGTCGATGCCGGTGCCGTGCTCGCGGACCTGGTGTCGCGCACCGTCGTCCACGATCCGGTCCCGGCGCTGGACGCGGTCCTTGCGACCGAGGTCAAACGGTGCGCGGCCCCCGAGTCGGGCGACGCGGCGGGGCTCACCCCCGAGTCGGCGCTCGAACCCGACGAGGTCGCGGCCGCCCGTGGAGGGGTCGTGCGTCTGCGCCGCGGGCGCCGCTTCTCCGGCGTGCTCGGGGAACTCGCCGACGCGATCCGAAGGGGCGACGCCGATACCGTGATCCGGCTCGCGGCGGCGGGCGGCGACGCGATCGAATGGTGCCGGCCCGACGACGTGGTGGGGGTTCGGCGCGATGTCATCGCCGCCGCGGCCCGCACCACGGAGTGCGCCGTCGCGGGCGACGCGCTCGGCGCACTCGACTCCGTACGCGCGCACCGCGTGCTCTGCGCACACTCGGACGGCTCGTCCGGAGTGCAACGGTGGGCGCAGCTTGCGGAGGAGTGGGTGGGGGTTCGGCCTGGCGAACGCGATTGGTATCCGGGCCAACCACTGCTGGTCACGGCCAACGACTACGACGCGCGCGTGTACAACGGCGACGTCGGCGTGGTCGTGGAGCACGACGGGCTGCGGGCGGCGTTCGCCCGTGGGACCGGCGTCGCGCTGCTGTACCCCAACCAGCTGGTATCGGTGCGCAGCGTCTACGCCATGACGATCCACCGTAGCCAGGGCAGCCAGTACGACGCGGTCTCCGTGGTCATCCCGCCCGTCGAATCGCGGCTGCTCACCCGCGAGCTGCTGTATACGGCCATCACTCGCGCCCGCACCCGGGTGCGGCTGCTCGGGGATGAGGATGCGATCCGCGCCGGCGTGCAGCGCCGTGTGCTTCGGGCGAGCGGCCTGCGGGGCGACGCGGCCGTCCGACCGACCGGTAGCGTCGGGGTGTGAACTTGGGGGAGGTCACGCGGTTGCGCGAGGTGGTGGACCGGATATCGCGGGGGCTCGACGCCGCGTCGGACAGCGAATCGGACCGCGATGGGCGACAGATGTGGCCGGAGGCGGCGTTGTCGGTATCGCAACGACAGGTGCTCGAGGCCGTCGGGCTGCTGGGCGCCGACGCCTGTCCGTCGACCGTCGCGCTCGCGATCTCGATGCGCAGATCGAACGTGTCCGAGGCCATGTCGTCGCTGCGGCAGGGCGGGCTCATCGAACCCGACGCCGCGCCCGACTCGCGGAGACGCGTAGTACGGCTCACCGCCGCCGGAAGCGAGGCCCTCGTCCGGTTGGATCGGCGCCGCACCCACCGACTCGCGCAGCGCGTCGGTACGCGCTTGGCCTCCGACGAGGCGCGCCGGGTGGCAGCGGTCATCCCGCTGCTGGCGCGCCTCGCCGACGGTGACTAGACCCGGGCCGACTAGACCTGAGCCGCCTAGACGTCAGCCGACTAGACCTGAGCTGACGAGACCGAGGCTATTGCGTCTTGTGCGCAGGCTTCAGCGACGCGCACGCGTTCTGCGCCGCCTGCCACGTCGCCTCGCTGACGCCCGCCGGCGGGCCCATTTTGTGGTGGTGTTCCCCGCTCGCCGACGCGCCGGTGCTGTCCGGCGCCTCGGTGGACGATGCGTCCGCCGACTTGTGGTGCTTGTGCTTGGGCAGGTTCACACCGTTCTGGGCGAGGCACTGCCGGTAGGCAGCCCATGCGCCCTTGTGTGCCGTACCGCTCGCGGACGCGCTCGACGTAGCAGCCGCCGTGTCGGTGGTCGACGAGGCGACCGGCGCCCCACCGGAGGAACTGCTCCCACATGCCGCGAGCGTCGCTAGTGCCGCAGCGCCGCACGCCGTGACTAGCACGCCGCGGTACACCGGCCGCAATGCCGCTGCCGAACCGATTCGTGGTGGTCTCATCCGTTTCTCTCCTTGCTGTGTGTCTCGTTGCGTTCGGTAGAACGTGACGGCGAAGGTATGGACTGCCGCTGGGAATTCTCTGTGGGGCCCCGTTGCTGTTCCTGGTGACCTGCGATCGCGGTGAATGCAACCCTGGTGGACGCTACGCGCGGGTCGGTAGCGTCGGCTCCGGGAGGGGAGTCGAGTGACGAGAGAGGTGACGCACGTGGCGTCGAGATTCCTGACGTTTCCCAATCCGGTCAACGAGTACGCAGCGCGCTCGACGGCCGCGCTGGTGGTTGTGCTCGCGGTGGTCACCATCGCCGTGAACACGTGGTGGCTGTACGCAGCGCTGGCCATCGGTTTCGCTCTGCGTGTGGCGGCCGGACCGACGTTGTCGCCGTTCGGTCGGCTGTCGGTGCACGTCATCGTCCCGCTGCTGGGGCGCACTCGGTTGGTCCCGGGGCCACCCAAGCGGTTCGCTCAGACCATCGGCCTGACCCTCACGACGATCGCTCTGATCCTGCACCTCAGTGGGGCGGTCCTGGCCGGGCAGATCGCGGTCGGGCTGGTGGTGATCGCAGCCCTCCTGGAGTCGGCCCTGGGCGTGTGCCTGGGCTGCCTGATCTTCGGCTTCCTCCAGCGCCGCGGCGTGATCCCGGAGTCCGTGTGCGAGGCATGTGCCGCGGTGCGCACGGACGCGCTGCGCCTCAACGTCCCGGCGCGTCCGGCTCGCTGAGCGGGTAACGGCGCCGAACGCGCATCACCCCCGCCGCGGGCGGGGGTGATGCGGTGTACGGCGGTCGATCAGATCAGCGGGAGGATCTCCGCGGCCCACTCGACGGCCGTCTCGTCAGGGTCTTCTTCACCCGAGTTGTCGTGCTCGGCGCGCTCGCCGACGCGGATGCCACCCAGGTCCTTGATGTGCTTGCTGATCAGCTTGCCGGCCTGGTTGAAGGTGTCCTCGTAGATCGTGTCGCCGAGCCCGAAGACGGCGAACCGCAGTCCCGTCAGATCGGGCTTCGCGTCGTCGAGGGTCTGGAAGAAGTACTCGGCTCCCGACGGGAGTTCGCCCTCGCCGTAGGTCGCGCACACGAAGACGTGGAAGTCGGCTGGATCGAGCGCTTCGATCTCGGCGTCCATCATGTCGTGGACCTCGACGGGGCCGTGCTTCTCGAACACCTCGACCATCGAGTTGGCAGCGCCCTCGGCGGTCCCGGTCGACGAGCCGTAGAAGATGTGAACTGGCATGAGCGTTAGAATATAGCCCGCCCTAAGCCGCGATCCTTCGCCTCGCCGTCTGCGGTAGCGTGAAGGCTGAATTTCTGGGGTTGATGGAGGTGACGGTGGCGGGTCAGGTTTCTCGGCGGGCGGCTCTGCGGGCCGGGCTGGGCGCGTTGGGGGTCGGCGCGGTCGGTGCAAGCGCGCTGGTCGGCGCCGTCGAGACCCGTACATTGCCCGGGCGGGAGAAGCTGAACCGCGCGCTCGGATTCGACGGGCCTCCGGGGAAGATCCCGGTTATCCGCGGCGTGCCGGTCACCAGCGGGACCTTCGTATCCAAGTTCATGCGTACCACCCTGGGGTACTCGATCGCGTGGCCCACAGGTTTCCAGCAGTACCGAGTCGCGCTGGTGTTGCACGGTCGAGACGGCGACCATCGCACCGCGTTCACCGAACTCGGCATGGACCGCTTCCTCGCGCAGGCCATCGAAGACGGGGTGCCGCCGTTCGCGCTGGCCTCCATCGACGGGGGAGCCGCCTCGTACTATCACCGCAGGGCCGACGGTACCGACGCCGGTGCGGCGATCCTCGAGGAGTTCCTGCCGCAGTTGCACAAGCTCGGGTTCGATACCTCGCGCGTGGGTTTCCAAGGCTCCTCGATGGGCGGATACGGTGCCATGTTGCTGGCTACGCGGCTCGGTCCAGACCGAGCGGCCGTGGTCGGTGCACAGAGCCCGGCGATCTGGAGCCAGGCCGCCGACACGGCGGCCGGTGCCTACGACTCGGCCGCCGACTTCGCCGCCAACGATCTGTTCACCAAGGTCGCGGAGCTGCAACCGATCCCCACTCGGATCGACGTCGGATTCGACGACCCGTTCTATCCGAACATCAAGCGGTTCGTCGGCGACTTCCAGCCGCCCCTCGAGCACGGTTTCGTGCGGGGCGGGCACGATGCCGATGTGTGGCTGCGGACCATGCCCGATCAGCTGGAGTTCGTGGGCCGCCACCTCGCCTCCTGAACGCGCGAGCCCGGGGAGAGGATGCACGCATGTCGTTCGCAACGGCGCCCGACGGCGCGCAGATCTGGTACCACGTGCACCCGGGTCTCGGCGCGCCCGCGAGTGCGCGCCCCACCCTGCTCATCGCGGGGCAGGCGCTGGGCGCCGCCTCGTGGCTGCCGGTGGTCGACGGGTTCCGCGCGCTGGGGCCCGTGATCACCTACGACCACCGCGGGGTCGGCCGCAGCGATGACGTGTTCCCGCGCGGCTGGTCTACCCGTGACTGCGCCCGCGACGCCGCTGCGGTCCTGGACGCCGCCGGCGTCGAATCGGCCGGGGTGTACGGGTTCTCGATGGGCGGCCGGGCCGCGCAGTGGCTCGCCGCAGACCACCCTGCACGAGTCGAGCGGTTGGTACTCGGTGCGACGACCGTCGGGGATGCCCACGGCGTCCCGCGGCCCGAGGAATCGCTGCGGATCCTGGTCCGGTCCGACCGCCGCGCACTGCTCGAGCTGTTCTTCACGCCCGGCTGGCTGGATGCACACCCGGACGCGGCAGACGCGATCGTCGCCGCTCCTCGGTCGCTCTCGGCGCAGCGGTCGCACTTCGCCGCGAGCACCGATCACGATGCCTGGCACGCCCTGGCGGCGGTGAAGTCCCCCACGCTCGTGGTGCACGGCGCCGACGACCGGATGTGTGTCGCCGCCAATGCCCACATCCTCGCGGGAGCGATCGCCGACGCGCAGCTGCGTGTGTATCCCGGTGTGCGGCACGGCTTCCAGCTCGAGGTGCCGTCCGCGACCGACGACGCAGTGGCGTTCCTGCGCGCGTGAGGGCGGCTGCCGCCTCTGCTAGCGTCGGCGGGTATGGACTCGTTCGGTAGCTTCCAGGACCCGATCTACGCGGAGGGTCTGCTGGCGAAGGATCGGCGGCTTCCCTTCACCTTCGCCGAACTCGAGGCCCGCGCGGGGGAGGTCCTCGACCACGAGGCCTTCGATTAC
>CAJCHX010000652.1 GCA_903970215.1 Acidobacteriaceae bacterium | reverse complement strand
GCCGGGGTGAGGTCCACGAGCTGCTTCTTGTACGGCTCGAGCTTGGCGGCGTTGGCGATGTGGGCCTGCGCCGACGTGGCGTCGAAGACGATCTCGACGTCGGCGAACTCGGGCATGGCGATGAGGCCGTCCACCCCGTCGGCCGTGGCGGCGACACCCATGCGCGTCGCCCGAGCCAGACCGTCCGACGCCGGGTCGACGCCGACCATGGCGCCCATCTCCAGGGTCGAGGAGGTGCGCAGGACCTTGATCATCAGGTCGGTGCCGATGTTCCCGGGGCCGATGATGGCGACCTTCGTGGCGCTCACGACAGCGCCCCACTGAAGGTGGCTCGGACCGACCCGAGGCCGGTCAGGACCGCTTCGTAGGAACCGGCCTGGTCCACGGTGGCCATGGGCCCCAGTGCGCCGGACAGCACCAGCTGGCCGGCCTGGAGCGGCTGTCCGAGCGAGGCCAGCGTGTTCGCGAGCCACACCACCGCGTTCACGGGGTGGCCCAGACAGGCCGAGCCGGCGCCCTCGGAGACGGTGTTGCCGTTATAGGTCATGTGCATCTGCACCTCATGCAGGTCGATGTCGGCGAGTCGGGTCGGCTTCGGGCCGACGACGAAGGCCCCGGCCGACGCGTTGTCGGCGACGGTGTCCACGATGGTGATGTCCCAGCCTGTGATGCGGGAGTCGGCCACCTCGATGGCCGGCACCACGAACGCCGTGGCGCGCAGGACGTCCACGGCCGTGACCGGAGACTCCCCCAGGCCGCGCTCGAGGACGAACGCCACCTCGGCCTCGACCTTGGGCTGCATCAGCCCCTCGAGCGGGATCGGCTGGTCGTCGCCGTAGCTGCCGTCGGCCAGGAGCGCCCCGAAGTCAGGCTGGCCGACGCCGAGCTGGCGCTGGACCGCCGGGGAGGTCAAGCCGATCTTCCAGCCGACGAGGCGATGCCCGCCGTCGAGCTGGCGTTCGGTGTTGAGCTGCTGGACGGCGTACGCCGCTTCGAGCGAACCCGCGGGGAGCAGATCACGGACGGGCTGACACGGCTGCCGGGTCCGGGCGGCGTCGCGCAGGCGCGCCGCCGCCTCATCGGTCGCCGACGCCTCGGCCCCAGGACGGTCGCCGGGGGCTGCGACGGACACCGTCATCGACTCAGCCACGGCTGCTCACGTCGACCAGCACCTCGTCGTCCTCGGTCTTGACCGGGTAGGTGCGCACGCCGACGGTGGCGGGCGCGCACAGCGCGTCGCCCGTCTCGAGGTCGAAGCGCGCGAAGTGCAGCGGGCACTCCACCTGGGTTCCCTCCAGGTACCCCTCGGCCAGGGAGAACGTCTCGTGGGTGCACGTGTCGTCGATGGCGTAGAACGAGCCGTCGACGTTGAACACCGCGATCGGCGGTTGGACGTCCAGCGTCGTCGCCTCGCCGGGGCCGAGCTCGCCGACCGTGCAGACTCGGGCCCAGTTCACGCTGGTGCGGGTCGTATCCATCACATGCTCTCTCTCAGTGGTTCGACACGAACTCGTCGACGAGGCGGTTGAACTCGGCGGCGTGCTCGAGCTGCGCCCAGTGGCCGCACCGGTTGATCAGCACCATCCGAGCGTCGGCCATCACGGCCAGCAGCAACATGCTGCCCTCGAAGTGGCAGGTCCGGTCGTCACGGCCGTGGATGAACATGGCGGGCACCTGCGCCTTGGCCAAGGACTCCATCGTGTTCTTCGGGATGGTCATCGGAGGCCCGGACCGCATGACGTCCAGCCAGTTCGCGTTGTGCTCCGGGTACTGCAGGGCGGCACGCAGCCGTTCGGCCACCAACTCGTCCGAGGCGAAGGCCGGGTCGAAGCACATCACCTGCACCAGCCGCTTCATGGTCTCGTGCGACGGGTTGGCGTACGCCTCGACCAGCGCCCGGATCCCCTCCGGCAGTCCGGCGGGGGTGAGGATGTTGGTTCCCTGTGGATTGCCGAGGCCCATGGTGACCAGGTGCGAGACCCGCTCGGGGTACTGCGCGGTGAGGTGCACCGCCATGGCGCCGCCCATGGAGTTCCCGACCAGCGCGGCCTTGTCGATCCCCAGGGTGTCGAGGAGCTGGATCAGCGCCTCCACCCCGTCGCGGCCCGTGGCTGCGTTCTGAGGGCTCGAGTCGCCCCACCCGGGCATCGTCACGGCGATGACCCGGTGGCGCTGCGACAGCACCGGGATGTTCGGGGCGAAGTTCCCCCACCCGGTGGCACCAGGACCACCGCCGTGGATCAACAGGATGGGATGGCCCTCACCCGCCTCGTTGATCTGGATTCGGTAGTCCTTGGTCTCGATCAGCCGGTACGTGCTCTCGGCGGTCACCTCGGAGGTCAGGACCATGTCAGTGGCTCCCGTTGGTCGACCCGTTGCTCGACGAGCCGTTCGACGACGCGCCGTCGG
>CAJCHX010000651.1 GCA_903970215.1 Acidobacteriaceae bacterium | reverse complement strand
GTCGTTCCCGTGTAGTACGCGAGCACGTACGCCTGGAGCGTACCGTTCGCCTGCGGTACTCCGTAGACCTTCACCAGTGCGCCCGCCGCGAGCCCGTTCGTCATGGTCGTCAGGCCGGTGCTGGTGGTGACGTCGATCGGGCTGACCGTCAGGATGTTGTTGGTCCTGTCGATCTGGTAGACCAGGGTCGCCGAGCCCGAGGTGGTGCTCACGTCCACCGTAGCGGGCATCGTGCCGCCCGCTACCGTCATGGTGAACGCGTTATTGGCGTACGCAGTCGCAACGGTTCCCAGCGGGATCGGGGTCGGCACGAGAACCGTCCACGGCACAGCCCACCCCGTGGAATTCGCCGGATCACCCCAGATGGCATCGGACTCTCCCCAGGCAGAGACGGCCCCAACAGTGCCCCCGAAGTTCACTCCACCGTTCGTGGCCGCCGTGAACTCAGTCGTCGCATTCGCGCCGCTGGTTACCAGTGTCGGATATGCGAAATTCCAGTACTTGAACCCCGTGATGGCATTGCCGCTCGAGTCCTTTCCATTCGGTGTCGTGCTATCGATGTAGTCGAGCGAAACGGTGTAGTCGTCGCTGGCCGTATGGAACTTCCGGGTGTCGGTGAACCCCGTGCTGTTGGCAGCCGACAGGGTTCCGGAGTACGCCGCGGTCTCGATATCGATGGTCTGCGCAACCAGCGGGGTTGCCAGGGGGTCGACGACACTCGCATGCACCTTAAACCCCCGGACGAGATTGTTGCTCGTCAGGAAGGCGGTACCCGTCGCGATCGGGGTCGCATCCGCCACAGCGTTCTGCGGGGTGCGGAAGAAGAATTGCGTGTTCGCATTCACCGTGAGCGGCACGCCGACGCCCGACTCGTTCAGCACCGTCATGACATCGGTCGATGTATTCACGTGCAGAACATGACCTTCCGGGCTCACCCATACGTTGTTGAAGGTGCTGCTCGCCCAGACACGCACCGCGACGAGCGTCCCATTTTCCTGGTAGCGAGCGGCGATGCGTACATACTTCCCGACCAGGGTCGACGCCTCAGCCGAAAAGCTCGTGATGGTCGTGGTCGTCTTCGCATCGAGATCGTAGAAGATCGTGCCGTTCGACGCGTCAGCCAGCACCTGCAACGACTCGGAGCTCGCGATCGGCACTTCCGGATTCACCACCGGCAGGGTCGGAAAATCCTTCGTGATGGTGATCGACGAGGAGTCCGATGCAACCGCAGTCACGCTGCCGTAGGTGTGCCGCAGAACGAGGTGCGCGATGTCGTCGATGGGATGATGCCGCAGCGGCCCTTTGAAGTTCACCGCCCACAACGTCGTGCCCGTAGCCACTGGAGTATGGGCGACGATGAACGCCGGGTGCGCCAGGTCGAATTCGAGATCGAGCGCGTTGTTCTGACTCGTGGTCACCACCAGGGGGCTCACGAAGTTCACGCTCACGGGGACTGTCAGGCTGCCCGTCGCACCCTGGGTGTCCTGGATCTGAATCTGGTCCGAGGGGATCGTCGCACCGGCAGTCCCGGCGAAACCCGACTCGGGGTCTGCGGACACGACCAACGCAACATCGCCCGGATTCCCGCTGATCGTGACCGTCGCGCCGGTGTATGTGCCGACGGGGACCGTGACGTTACCGAGAATCTCGGCAATCTGATCGAGTTCCTCCAGGTTTACCATGGGCGCGGTCGCCGGGGCCGTATACACGGTCACCGCCGCTCCTCCACCCTGCGGCACCAGGGCGATACTCAGGATCTTCACGCCGATAGTGGCCCAGTCGTCGGACGAGGCGTCGCTGACAAACAGCGGCACGCTACCTGTCTGGGCTGTGGTCGTCCCCGATGAGGTGCTCGACGTCGTCGCGTCACTGGAGCCGGAGCTCCCTCCTCCGCACGCGACGAGCGTCACGGCGAGCCCCGCGGCTAGTGCGCTGCACACTGCGCGCTTCACAAGAATGACCTGCATAACCCTACCCTCCGGTGTCTTAGATGTCTGCGGCCTAAGTCGGCCTGCCACCCCACAGCGCGACACGTTGGAGTTGGTTGACCCCGTGTACGAAGAAGTCGGAAGTTATCAGCGGTAATTCACGCGCTGTGGTTACAGTTGTCGGCGGCTGCCGACGAAACCCTGCAGGCAACATGCTGTTGTCAACGGAAGGAAACGGCTGACGTTTGGCCCGATCCTTTCAGCTAGCTGACAGGCGTCAACATCGCGAGGACATAGCGTTTGGCGGCGCGGCAGGCCTCGCTGAGGGGCTTTCCGGAGGCGAGTCCTGCGGCGATGGCGGAAGCCAACGCGCATCCGGTGCCGCGGCTGGAGCCTATAACGCGCTGTGACGCTATACGGTCGGTTAAGAGGGCTCCAACGGGTTGGGCGAGTGCGGGGAGGTCATCCGTGAGGGCATCCCCGGGGCAGTCTAACGCGGGGCGGCGATCCGCTGCGGTGCGGGAAATCAAGATGTCCACGGCCTCTTCGTCGGTACCGCGGCCGGCGTCGTCACCCGCTCCGAAGTTGGCGCGCCCGCGCCCTGCGTATTG
>CAJCHX010000650.1 GCA_903970215.1 Acidobacteriaceae bacterium | reverse complement strand
TCGAACAGGCGACGAACCTCATCGCTCGGCGGGCCGATGATCATCGCCCGCTCGAGCTCCGCGTTGTAGCCCCAGACCGGTGCGCCGGTCTCCGTCACGAGGACGTCGCCGGGCTGGAACTCGATGTTGTGCGCGATCGCGTGGGCCCAGGCGCTGCGTCGCCCGATCTGCCCGCGGTACCCGACGGAGACGCCGTCGGATGAGGCCTGCTGGCCACCAAATGACGTGCCGAGCGTCGCCAGCATCTGTAACGTCGCCTCCTGGCTGGCGCGCAAGCTCGCCTCGGCCTCGGTGGCACCCGGCCGCGAGTACAGCGCCAGCAGGCGATGGCCGGCTTCACACCAGCGCGCGCTCTCGCGGATCAGCGCGATCTCGGCGTCGCTCTTGATCACCATCAGGCTTTCGATGAACGGCGAGAGGCCGGTCGTCGAGCCGCCAGTCACCTCACTCAGTGACGGTCCCGAGTAGCCGAGGATGCCGGGGTAGCCGTCGCTGTCGGCGGCGAGCGCACCGGTGATGCCCATGTCACGGAGAATCCGCGCGAGGATCAGCATCGGATGCTCGACGCCTGGGTACTCGGGATAGGACTCGACGCGCTCGAATTCGGTCTCCTCGCGCACCCGCTCGACCTCGAAGCCCGGCACGAAGACGGCCGTCTCCCCCGAGACATTCTGGGCGAACGCGACCGGACGCTCGGTTGCCAGAAAGCCGAAGCTCGTGAAGTACTGGATGTACTTCACGTCGAACAGCACGTACCCGGTCAGCTTCTGCTCGCGAATATGAGTGAGCAGCCGCTCGCGTCGGGCGCTCAGCTCCGCCTGGGGGATCCCGGTGATGACGTTCTGGCGTGGCTCGGTCGGCAAGGCGGCTCCGAAGCTTAGATGAGCCAACTGGATGCGCGGTAGGTTGCGTCGCCATGAGCGCGGTGCGGACTGGTTTGGAAGAGCCGGCACGGAAGATCCGTCGTCAGCGGCGGAGTCGGGGCGTTCACGCGCCGGCCCGCGAATCCCGTCATAGCGCTCTTGGGCGGCTGCAGTTGATCTGGGAGACGATGTATCCGCTGCCGCGGATGGCGATCACAGCGGTGGTGCTCGTGGCGATCGCCTATGGACTGGTCGCACTGTTCTTTCTGCCGCCCTGGCGTGTCGGAGTGATCCTGTTTTACATCGTCGTCCCGACCGTCCTTAGCGCCGCAGTGATGTTTTTCAGCAGAGGGGAGCCCAGCGACCAGACCGCTGTGCACTGGCCGAAGATGTCAGACGCAGAGTTCAATGCGCTCGAGGACGAGGTCGATCGCCAGGGTAGAGCGTTGACTGAGGACGCTTGGACGGGGCCGACCGATGAGCTTGACCAAGAAGACAAGGACTTCATCGAACTGGTCCGGCAGGCGATCGACGACCTGCCACCAGAATTCGCACATGCGCTCGACCATATTGGGGTCGTCGTTTCCGATCAGGGCGCCGTGCAGCGCATCAACGGCCGCCTGCAGCCGCTGTATGGCCTCTACGTGGGCTACGGCGGCCGCAGCTCCTACCTGATCGGCGCACCGGTGACCAATGCTCAGCCGGACCGCATCGTGATCTTCCGCGACACGCTGACACACGACTTCGGCCACGATCCGAGCCGTCTGCGGGAGGAGGTCACCCGCACGCTGCGCCATGAGGTTGCCCACCATCTCGGCTGGGACGAACCCGGCGTGCGCGGACTCGGGTTGTAGGCAGGCCGAACGGGTACGGTGAGCCGTATGCGCGCGGCCTTGATGACGGCGGTCGGCGGGCACCGATTGAGTTGTTCGGCTTGCCCCGCTAACGTGCTGGGCCTTGATGCGCCGGCGGCTCTTGACTCTCGCTGTAACCGCTTGCGCGTCTGTCGCGGTGCTTGCGCTTGGGGCGGCGGCGAGCGCCGATGCGTCGGCCAAGATACGGAACTGCGGCAAGGTCATCGCCAGCGGTGGCGGTCCCCCCTCGGCGATGCCGAGACTGACCGTGACCGTGCAGGGCGGCTCGGTCAGCTGCACAACCGCGGATCAGATCATCCACGGCTTTCAGTCGCTGATCACGGCGCACGCGCACGAAGACGGCTACGCCTGCAAGCAGGTCAACACAGCCGGGGATGAGCGCTGCGTGAAGGGCAAGACCGTGATCAAGGGCACCTACCCGGGCTAGAGCGACGCCGTCGCCGAGCGTTCCTGGCCGGCGTTCAGCGGGGAGTAGGGTTTTGGCTGGCATGAGTGACTCGCTTCGCATCGGGGTCGTCTTCCCCCAGACCGAGATCGATAGCGACCGCGGCGCGGTGCGCGAGTACGTCGCCGCCGTGTCGGAGCTCGGCTACTCACACATCGCGGTCTATGACCATGTGCTCGGCGCGGATCCGGACGTGCATCACGGCTGGGACCGCCCGTACGACATCAACACGACGTTCCTCGAGCCGTTCGTGCTGTTTGGCTACATCGCGGCGTTGAGCTCGTTGGAGCTCGTCACTTCGATCGTCATCCTGCCGCAGCGCCAGACGGCGCTGGTTGCCAAGCAG
>CAJCHX010000649.1 GCA_903970215.1 Acidobacteriaceae bacterium | reverse complement strand
CACCGATATCGCCGCCGCTCTGGACTACATGTACCGACACCATCGGGTCACCCACCGCGATGTGAAACCGTCGAACATCTTGATCTGCCGGGATGCCTCCGGAGCCGTGGCAGCGGCCAAGCTGACCGACTTCGGCACCGCCAAGATGCTCGACGAATCGACCACTATCACCGCTACCGGACGGACCGTCGGCACCCTCAGCTACATGGCGCCGGAGGTCATCGAAGGGCACGAGTACGACAACCGCGCGGACGTCTACTCGCTCGGCTGCACCGCGTTCGAACTCCTCACCGGTGAGTGTCCGTACCCTGCCGACACGCTCACCGCGCAAGTGGCCGCGCACCTGCGCGCACCCGCCCCATCGGCGAGAGCCCGCAACAGTGCGCTGCCGGCTCGAGCAGACGATGTCCTCGCCCGTGCACTCGCGAAGAGACCCGAACATCGCTACCTATCCTGCGCCGACTTCGCCGATGCTCTCGCCGACCTGTCTCGACCGAGGGTCGAAGGATACGTGGCGGATATCAGTGCCGACGAAGCCTCAGACCGCGTCCGGGCCACCGCACCACCGCGTATCCGCACCCGGCGTACAGCGCGCCTCGTCATCTCCGCGGCATGCCTGGCACTTATGGCTGCGGGAGCCGCGACCGCCGATAGGCTTGCGAACGAGCATGACGCGCAGCCCGGGGTGACTCAGGCGGCGGTGCAGGCGGCGGCACTGTCGTATGTCGAGGCCTTCGACGACGGCGACCGCGCACGAGTCGAATCGCTGTCGTGCCCAGCGATGCAACGCCGGTATCGCGTCTCGTCGAGCAGGTACCGCAGTACGCCACCTCCCCAGCAGCAGATCACCATCGACGATTTCGAACGGATCGACATCCGACTCCCGACCGCCCTAGCCTTCGTCCGTCTGCACCACGACGCGCCGTCGACCGTCACGAACAGCGTCATCATGCTTGCGCGGAAGAAGACCGGCCTCTGGCGCGTGTGCAGCGTGGGACCGCAGAAGTAAGCTGGGAATAAGACTCGGAGAATCACTGCGTGGCGGAAGTCCTTGGGTGTCAGCTCGACGACTCGCCTTCGGTCACCGGGATACCCAGGCGGAATCGCGCTTCACGCTCGAGGTGCATATCGACGTAGTTCGGGCGATCCTGGTCGGCTGTGTAACCGGGAGGGAAATTGACCGAGATAGGAACTCCTGGAGCGATCCAGATGTAGATGCGCGGATCCCCGTCCCCACCGCCGATGCTGTAGACGTGCCGCCCTCCGAGCTGGTCGATGCCATAGATTGCGTCAAGGATGTTCTCAGCGGTCTCCACCGGAACTGCGATCGATTGCCCTCCGTACCAGATTCCAGCGCGGCTAGCGTTGACGGGCATCGGCTGTCCCCCGTTCTGACCGACTTGGAATGCCTAGAAATCGCTGGACCAGATAGGCGCTGTTCCGTGGTTGATAGGCACACGAGCGAATCGCAGCTCTGAGTTCCGTGTGGCGCACCGTCATCACCGTCAGAGCCTTGGGGAGTTCGCCTATCGTCGCCGCGGCGCCATCACCTAGAGCTGGGGATCGGATGCCGCGCAGCAGTATCGACCGCGCCAGAGTCGATGCTGGCAGATCTGCCGCAGCCGCTGCCTCGATCAGCTCGTCGTACTCGTCATTCGTCAACCGGACCTGAAGCGTCCGGTCACGCTTCGACCCACGTGTCACCAGAGTGTCATCGCGGACTACGCGATCCGGGTCTGCCTCGATTTCGTCTGCCTCGGCAAGAGCCGCGGCCAGCTTGTCGCTCATAGCCTGCCCTCCGTGCTTGGTGAGCATGTACTGCGCCCGATGCGCCCAGTCCGGCGTCTCGCCCACACCCCAAGCGTACTACGCCGTATTACACGGAGGCAGAGTTTGTGGTTCACTAATGGCGAGCTACTCGCCTAGGTCGCGGCTACGGGTCAGTCGATCGGTCGTTCAGTGCGCGGCGCTGCTGAAACTCGTCGGGCCCGAGGTCGCCTACTCGTCGGGCGGGGCGACCAGCTGGTAGTCGGCAGGTAGCGCCGATCGGCGACGGCCGCATCGCCCGGCCCGTCGCTCGGCTGATCCGACGATCGTCACCGCGCACGCGAGGTTGTGACCCGAACCGGTACCCTCTTCGTGGGCCCCCGTAGCTCAGGGGATAGAGCAGCCCTCTCCTAAAGGGCAGGTCGTTGGTTCGAATCCAATCGGGGGCACAGGTCAGAGGGTATTTCCGAGGTTGTGACAGGCGAGATCCTGTCACAATCTGTCACAACCCGCTGGCGGAACCGCGCAGCGCGTCGGCCGCCGCCTTGAGGGCGTCCGGCTGGCTGTGCGCGTACGTGGCCAGCGTGAACGCTGCGGATGCGTGCCCCAGCCACGCCGCTATCACTGCGATCGGCACCCCCTTGAGGTGCATCAGCGTGGCGCAGGAGTGCCGCGCGTCGTGCAGCCGGACGCGCGGGATCTCGAGTTCGGCGAGCATCCGAGCCCAGTGGTCGTACAGCCACGCCGGATTGCGGGGCCGTCCTGCCTCATCACAGACGACGTACTCGCCGCCCTGGTAGGCAGCCCCCATCGCGAGCCGCTCGGCCGCCTGTGTCCGCCTGGCAGCCTTGAGTACCGCTGCCAAGTCATCGGGGAGGGGCAGTGTCCGCCGGGACGAACGGGACTTCGGCGTCCCGTCCACGATGCCCAGCCCCGTGACCGGTGTCCGGGTGTCAGCGATCGTGAGCGTCCCGGCCTCGAGGTCGACGTGCTGCCACTTCAGCCCGGCGATCTCGCCGCGCCGCAGACCCGAGAGGGCGAGCACCCACGCGACGCGGTCGCGGCATACGTGGTCCATGACCTTGACAGCCTCAGCCTCGGTCAGCGTGCGGAACACCGGCGCGTCGACCGGGATGCGCTCGACCAGCGCGGCGACGTTGCGAACCACGTGACCCTGCCGCAACTCGGATTCGAGGACCTGCCCGAGTGTCATCAGCAGCTTGTTCACGCTGCGCGCCTTGTACGCGCGGCGGTCCTCGACCTCACCGGCGCGCAGCTTGGCCACCAGGTCGTCTAGATCACGCTTCCTGATCCGTTGGATCGGGTGTGCGCCGAGCGTGTCCACGACCGGCTGTAGGGCGACCTCGTAGTTCCGCCGCGTGCTCGCCTTCAGGTTGTGCTTGGCCGCCAGCCAGTCCTGGCACGCCGCCGCGAGGGTTCGCTCGGTCGGGCGCACGAACGTGCCGGTGTCGACGGCCGCCGCGGTCGACACCAGAAACACCTTGGCCTCACGTTCCGTCCGGAACCTGCGGCGCGTCTGGGTGCGCCTGCCGTCCGGTGAGCCGGTGTCGACCACGACCTCGTAGCGGGTACCCGTTTTCAGGTCGACCTTGCGGATCTGTGGTGGGAGCTGCTGGCGTGCCATGTCGCCCAGGCTACGACCGGATACCGACGACGTGCCGCGAGGCATGACCGGGTCTGACCTGTGCAACGGCGACTTCGATGGACCAGGTTTCTGTGGTGTATTTCACAGATTGCCCCATGTCCGGTATGGCGCTATTGTCCAGCTGGAACTCCACAATGACCTACCAATGCGAAGTCGTAAGGGGCCCAACATCTTTCGTCCGTCCGTGCGTGTGTCGCCCACGCGCATACTGGGTTCCGTGAGTACAAACGAGTCCGTCGAGCTGTACACAGTGCCCGAGGCGGCAGCGCGCCTGAGGGTTGCGCGTAGCACCCTCTTTCGGCTGCTCAAGAACGGCGACCTGAAATCCATCAAGATCGGCGCCAAGCGGTTTGTCACCGCGAGCCAGATCGCCGACTACGTCGACCGCCTGGAGAGGGCCGCGTGAGTCCGTCCGTCCGCGACCGGCTCTCGTGTGACCGGTCGTACGACAGCAACGGCCCGTAAGGGGCGTGCTCCCGCTCCGCCGCGTGAAGGGCAACCGGCGAAACGGGGGCGGGCACCCCTTGGCGAGGGGTGCCCGCGAGAGTTCGACCTCCACAGCTGAACTAGGTGAAAGTGTACCAACCGATGCCCGAAGACTCGAATCTGTTGCCCCATAACGGGATTCATCCTCCCGACCCGTCCGACGATCCCGGCTCGCGCGATGCAGCGGAACGACTGCTGTTGGTCGCGAAGTCGCTCGGCTTCATCGTCGGGCGCCGCTGCGCCCGTTGCGGTACTCCGATCTACGGCCGCCGGTCACTCGCTCTCGGCTATGGGCCGGTGTGCTGGTCCAGGATGCAGGCCGAGCGCGCGGCGGTCGACAGGTGACCGCCGTTCGCGACTGGAGGGCGGAGCGCGACTCGGCGAATCGTCGGGGTGCCGAGCGGCTGCTCGCGGAGTCGTCGGGTGAGCCCTACGACTTCTGGGAGCGTGACTCACTTTGCCGCATACGGGAGTTCGCGAGGATGCGCATGGTCGGGCCGTGGGCGCTGTTGGGGGCGGTCATGTTGCGCGCGATCGCCGACGCTCCACCGTGGGTGCGCATCCCGGCGATCGTCGGCAGTGAGGCGAGCTTGAACCTGTTCGTCGGATTCGTGGGACCGTCCGGACACGGCAAGGGCGCGAGCGACGCGGTCGCGCGCGAGTATTGGCCTAGTACGGTTCCGGAGCTGCCGATCGGCACCGGAGAGGGTCTGGCCGCGACGTTCTTCCGCGATCCCTCCGCCGAGGGTGCGGACGCCGTCGAGGGTGCGATCTTCACCGCGGCCGAGGTCGACACCTTGAGTGTGTTGGGTGGGCGCAGCGGGGCGACGCTGTTCCCCGAGCTGCGCAAACTGGTCATGGGGGAGATGCTCGGCGCGCAGAACGCCGGGAGGTTCACCCGCCGCGTGGTCCCAGCGCACACCTACCGAGCGTGCCTGTCGGTGGGTGTCCAGCCCGAGCGTGCCGGTGTGCTGCTCGCGGACGTCGCTGGAGGCACCCCTCAGCGGCTCGTGTGGCTGCCCGTGGGCGACCCTGGCGCACCCGAGGTCGCCCCGACTGATATCGCACCCCTGCGCCCGCCTGCGCCGCTATGGGAGAACGGGCTCTCGCTCCCGCGGGAGGTGTGGGACCACACCCGCGAGAACCGGCGCCGCGTCCTTCGCGGAGATCCCACCATCGACCCGTTCGATGGGCATCGGAACCTGACGCGGATCAAGGCGGCTGCCGCACTCGCGATCATCGACGGGCGGCTGAACGTGGATCTGGAGGACTGGCGCCTCGCTGAGGTCGTGATGACGGTAAGCGACCGCACCCGCCAGGCCATCGCGGACGCCGTCGAGGCGCAGCGTGCGAAGCTGACCGCCGCGCGCGCCGAGACCGTGTCGCTGCAATCGCTGCTGACCGCCGACGCGGATGTGCGGAACGTGGCCCGGCGCATCCTCGCGAAGCTGACCGAGGACGGGCGGGGGGACCGGCCGTTCTCGCATGTCCACCGATGGATCACACCCCGTCTGCGCTACGCCATCCCTGACGCGCTGGCCGAGCTCGAGCGCGCAAAACAGGTGTACGTCGTGAGGGACGGCACGCATCGTCGCCTGGTGCTTCGGGATCAGGTTCGCGGTCGCGAGGTGATCGACCCGTTCCTTGGCGACGACTCCTAGTGGTGACGGGCCGTCACACCCCGTCACCACGCCTGACCTGCGGATATGGGGTGTGACGGCAGTGTGACGCCGTCACACCGGGTGACGACACGGTCGCTCACGGGTTCGTTATAACCGTCGGTAGTCAGACGTACGATCGATACAAGATGGTCGGGTGCGCAGCGTTCGAACGGCGGGACGCGCCCGGCC
>CAJCHX010000648.1 GCA_903970215.1 Acidobacteriaceae bacterium | reverse complement strand
CGTAATTATGGCCGTGGCCGTCCGGCACCCCTGCGGCGTTCGCGAGGTCCGCGGACACCTGCCAGAACGTGACGAACGGATACCACGCCATCGCAGGGCTGCGGTCCCGTCCCGGTGCCTCTTTGAGCCAGTCGGGCTTCCGCAGCAGGAGGTCGGGCGACCACCACACGACCGGGTCGGATGCATGCTGCACGTACACGATGTGCGGCGTCAGCCACTCGGGTCCGCCGGTGAGCGGTTTGACGCCGTCGGTGAACCTGACGACGAGGCCGTCGGCGTAAGTGGGCAGCACCTCCGGTGTGCCCGGGTCACGGCGTTCGGTCAGCGCCGAGTGGATCGGGTTCGCAGCGGGCGGGCCGATCCACACCACCCCGTCGACCTTGTCGCGGATGTCGGCCAACGACGTGAACGCCCCTTCGCCAGCACGGGTCCCGAGGGATTCACCCATCACCAGCAGCTTGGGCCGCTTGTCTGGCGGCCTCGCGTCGACCGCGGAGCGGACGGTGTCGATCAGCCGCTTGCCGGCCTGCAGCGACAGCGCGCCATCGGTCACGAACGAGATCCAGCTGGGCAGGTACGAGTACTGCGCGGCGACCAGCGCCACGTCGCCGTTGTACATCAGCTCGAGCGCCCGCGCGGCCGTCGGATTGACCCAGCCGCTGCCGGTGGTGGGGATGACCACCAGGTACTTGCGATCGAGCGCACCGGTGCGCTGCAGCTCGCGCAGCATGATGGTGCGGCGCTGCGCCGGTGTCGGAGCGTTCTCGAGACCCACGTATACCCGTACCGGCTCCACGACCGGGCCGGTGGTGAAGCGCCGCAGCTGCCAGGCGCGGAGGCCGCCTGCTACGAAGACACGTCCCTCGTGGCCCAGACCGGACCACGACGCGTACGACTCGGGCGAGCCGGACCGCTGCGGTTCCATCGGCTGGTGGACGCCGGCCGGGGTGGAGTCGTTCTGGGTGGAGGCGAGGGAGTCGGCCGTCCACTTGAACGCGCGCGACCCGAGCCCGTCCACCACGAACAGCGTGAGCAGTACGACCAGTGCCGCGCCCAGGACCCGCGCTGCGCCGGCCGGGACCCGCAGATAGCGGTTGGCCTCCCGCGCCAGGTAACGGGCGAGGTCGCGCAGGACCCGGAACGTCGAGATGAGCAGGGCCGACGTCACGAAAGCGACCAACGGGATCAACAGGAACCAGTAGCCGCCCTCGGCCGGCTGGCCCATCAGGCCCCGGATGTCGGCCTGCCAGCGGCGCGACACCGCGATCATGATCGCGGCGCCGGCGAGGTGCACGACCACTATCGCCAGCCGTACCAACGGCAGCAGTCGGGCCAACGGTGGGCGAGCCAGAATCGGATGGCCGCGCACCAGGACATCGGTGATCAGCCATTTCGCGAGAGCGCCGACTCCGTATCCGATGACGGCGTTGATGCCGGCGATGAACCCCTGGAAGAACCAGTCGCGGGGGAGCAGCGACACACTGAAGGACAGCTCCATGAAGATCCCGCCGACGAACAGGCCGGCGAAATCGAGGTGCAGCAGGCTCCACGTCCAGGCCAGTAGCGGCAGCCGCGTGTGCAGCTCGTCGAGGCTCTCGCGGATGAAGCGGTCGGGGTCGCGCAACACACTCCGCAGCCGCATGCGCGCGCCGACGAGGCCGCGCAGGTAGCGGTATGGACCCGTGCCCTTCCGAGGTAGCAGGTCGTGGCGGCCGGGGCGCGGCTCGAGCCGCGCAGGCTCGTCGTCCGGCGACGTACCCGGTGCTTCGCTCGCGTCCGGGTCGGTCTCCACCTGGTCGAGTTTAAGAAGGGGCGCCACGGGGGTCGCGGTGGGGCATGGGAGACTTGTCAGCCGTGAAGACCATGGAGACGCTGTTCGCCGAGCTGGCCGACAAAGCGGCGACCCGGCCCGCGGGGAGCGGGACGGTGCAGGCGCTCGACCGTGGCATCCATTTCCTCGGCAAGAAGATCATCGAGGAGGCCGGCGAGGTCTGGATCGCCGCCGAGCACCAGAGCGACGCCGAGCTGGCCGAAGAGATGTCGCAGCTCCTGTATTGGCTGCAGGTGATGATGGTGAAGCGCGGGCTGACGCTCGACGACGTGTACGCGCATCTGTAGCGGTTCGCCGCCGAACCCGGAAGTGCACCACACACCCTCAGCTACCCGCGATCGAAAAGGACCACCCATGCTGCGCGTCGCAGTACCCAACAAGGGCGCCCTGTCCGAGGCTGCCGCCACCATCCTCGCCGAGGCGGGCTACCGCCGCCGATCGGACGCGAAGGACCTCACGGTCCTGGACAACGCCAACGAGGTCGAGTTCTTCTTCCTCCGCCCCAAGGACATCGCCCTGTACGTGGGCTCCGGCGAGCTGGACCTCGGGATCACCGGTCGGGACTTGGCGGCCGACTCGGGCGCCCGGATCTCGGAGCGCCTGGCGCTGGGCTTCGGCCGATCCACGTTCCGGTACGCCGGCCCGGCCGGCACCGACTGGACCGTGGCCGACTTGGACGGTAAGCGGATCGCCACGTCGTATCCGAATCTGGTGGCCGCCGATCTGGCCGCACGCGGCTACACCGCCGACGTGATCCGCCTCGACGGCGCGGTGGAGATCTCGATCCAGTTGGGCGTCGCGGACCTGATCGCCGACGTCGTAGAATCGGGCCGGTCACTACGCCAGAACAACCTGATCCCGTTCGGTGAGTCGCTGTGCGACTCGGAGGGCGTCCTGATCGAAACCGCCGGTTCGGGTCCCGACAAGGCCCGCGACCAGCTCACCGCGCGCCTACAGGGCGTCGTCTTCGGGCGTCAGTACGTGATGCTCGACTACGACTGCCCCCGCGCGCTACTGGACCGTGCGGTCGTCGTGACACCCGGCCTGGAATCGCCGACCGTGGCGCCCATGGCGGACGCGGCATGGGTCGCCGTGCGTGCGCTGGTACCACGCAAGGGGGCCAACGCAGCGATGGACGAACTCGCCGAGATCGGCGCGAAGGCGATCCTCATGACCGACATCCGCAGCTGCCGGTTCTGATCGCGACTCAGCGCCGCGCGATCAGCAACGTCTGTGCTCCGCGGGCGAAATGACCGTCCGCGTCGTAGATCTCCGATGCGGTGGTGCCCAGGCCCGTGGGCCCTATCTGCTGGTCCGCGACGATGCCGACCCAACCGTCGTCGAGCCGGGGCGGGCGGTGCAGATGCACGGTCATGTCCATGTTCATCCACGTGACCTCGACCGGGTCCATCCGCGCCGAGATGCCGTTCGCGGCATCGATGACAGAGAAGACCTGGACCAGAGGCGACGGCTGCTCTCCCGCCACCAACGGCACTCGCGCCCGGACCCAACAGCGTTGTACCCCGGTATCGCCCGCCGGGACGAACCGCCACTCGCACGCCCCCAGGAATCCGGCATCCTGCACCGCGGCGAAGAACGCCGGCGCCGGTGCAGACCCCTCGGTCGGTATCGCGGGCGTCGCGTCCCGGACCAATGCTGCGGTGTCCGATTCGGCGAGCAGCCAGGCATGAGCCCGCGCGACTGGGCGGAACCGGCCCTCACGGTCGGCGCATTCGACCTCGGCGGTGATCATCGAGATGGACCGGCCGGGCCGGGAGACCCACGCCCGGGTCCGCGACTGCGCCATCGGGACCACGCCGAGCAGTTCGATCGTGACCCGGGAGATGGCCGTCGAACCACCGGCGACCCTGCCGGGCGCGCCGCTCGCTACCCCGCCGGGCGCGCCGCTCGCGACGGCGTCGTCTGCGCACCGCTCGATCGCCCGCACCATCAGCGCCGCGGGTGGAGCACCGTGCTGCATCGTGTCCGCCCAGACGCTGGCGGCGGATCGCGAGGGCTCGAACGCCTCGTACGTCGCGCCGTCGTCGTCGACGGTCCCGGCCGGGTGGAAGAACGGATCCATGATTGTCAGTCCTACCGACCGCCCGCCTCCGGCCCGCAGGCGGGGCCCTGGCACCCTTGTCTCCCATGGCAGAGAGCGGACCCTTCGCGGTCGGGGACCGGGTACAGCTGACCGATGCCAAGGGACGGAAATTCACCGTCCACTTGGAGGCGGGCATGCAGTTCCACACCCACAAGGGCGGGATCCGGCACGACGACCTGATCGGCGCGCCCGAGGGGAGCGTGGTCAAGTCGATGAACGGCACCGCGTACCTGGCCCTGCGCCCACTGCTGACCGACTACGTCCTGTCGATGCCGCGCGGCGCACAGGTGATCTATCCCAAGGACGCCGCGCAGATCGTGGCCGAAGGCGACATCTTTCCTGGGGCGCGGGTGCTCGAGGCGGGCGCCGGGTCCGGCGCACTGACCTGTTCGCTGCTCCGTGCGGTCGGACCGACCGGGTCGGTGACGTCGTGGGAGGTGCGTGAGGACCACGCCGAGCACGCGGTGCGCAACGTCGAGGAATTCTTCGGCGGCCGGCCGGAGAACTGGCAGCTGCACATCGGGGATCTGGCGGACTACTCGGGCCCGACGGTGGACCGGGTGATCCTGGACATGCTGGCGCCGTGGGAGGTGCTCGAGGCGGTGGCGTCCGCGCTCGTTCCCGGCGGGGTGCTGACGGTGTACGTGGCGACGGTGACGCAGCTGTCCCGAGTGGTCGAAGCGTTGCGTGAGGCGACGTGTTGGACCGAGCCACGCTCGTGGGAATCGCTGGTACGCGAATGGCACGTCGTGGGGCTCGCGGTGCGGCCGTCCCACAGAATGCAAGGTCACACGGCGTTTCTGGTGACGGCGCGGCGGCTCGCGGAAGGCACGGTGGCGCCACGCCCGCAGCGCAGGCCCAGCAAGGGATAGGCGAAACCGGTAGCGTGGTAATACCCCCTCCTGGAGGGAGTGCCGCGCTCGAAGGGAGCGCTCGAAGGGAGCACCGCAATGCCCGAACATGATGCGAATCGCCCCGCACACGAAGCTGATCGGCCTGCGCAACCCGCCGGACACGGTCCGCTCCCGCGGCCCACGTCGCAGGCGGAGGCCCAGCTGCGGGAGCGCGTGGAGGCGCTCACCAGCCGCAACACCAAGCTGCTGGACACGCTTCGCGACGCGCGGTCCCAGCTGGTAGCGCTCCGTGAGGAGGTCGACCGCCTCGGCCAGCCTCCGTCCGGCTACGGCGTACTGATCGGCACGCACGAGGACTCGACGGTGGACGTGTTCACGTCGGGACGCAAGATGCGGCTCACGTGCTCACCGAATCTCGACGTCGATTCGCTGGTGGTCGGTCAGTCCGTGCGGCTCAACGAGGCGCTCACCGTGGTCGAAGCGTGCGCGTTCGAGACGGTCGGTGAGATCTGCTCGCTCCGCGAGATCCTGGACGACGGCGAGCGGGCTCTGGTCGTGGGCCACGCCGACGAGGAGCGGGTCGTGCGGCTCGCCGCGCCGCTGATCGAGGTCAATAACGAAGGCGCCGATTCCGAAGGCCCGCGCCGCAGGCTGCGGGTCGGAGACTCCCTTCTGGTGGACACGAAGGCCGGCTATGCCTTCGAACGGGTCCCCAAGGCCGAGGTCGAGGATCTCGTATTGGAGGAGGTGCCCGACGTCGGCTACGAGGACATCGGCGGCCTGGGCCGTCAGATCGAGCAGATCCGCGACGCCGTCGAGCTGCCGTTCCTACACAAGGATCTGTTCCGCGACTACTCGCTGCGGCCGCCGAAGGGCGTCCTCTTGTACGGCCCTCCCGGCTGCGGCAAGACGCTGATCGCGAAGGCCGTCGCCAACTCGCTGGCGAAGAAGATCGCGGAGGTCCGGGGCGACGACGCCCGCGAGGCGAAGTCGTACTTCCTCAACATCAAGGGTCCCGAGCTGCTGAACAAGTTCGTCGGCGAGACCGAACGGCACATCCGGCTGATCTTCCAGCGTGCGCGGGAGAAGGCGTCCGAGGGCACCCCGGTGATCGTGTTCTTCGATGAGATGGACTCGATCTTCCGCACCCGCGGATCCGGCGTCAGTTCCGACGTCGAGACCACGGTGGTGCCGCAGCTGCTCTCGGAGATCGACGGCGTCGAGGGCCTGGAGAACGTCATCGTGATCGGCGCGTCGAACCGCGAGGACATGATCGATCCGGCGATTCTGCGGCCGGGCCGCTTGGACGTGAAGATCAAGATCGAGCGCCCCGACGCCGAGTCGGCACAGGACATCTTCAGCAAGTACCTGACCACCGGCCTGCCGATCCATCCCGACGACCTCGCCGAGTTCGGTGGCGACCGGGACGCATGCATCAAGACCATGATCGAGCGGGTCGTGGATCGCATGTACGCGGAGTCCGACGACAACCGGTTCCTGGAGGTGACCTACGCCAACGGCGACAAGGAGGTCATGTACTTCAAGGACTTCAACTCGGGCGCGATGATCCAGAACGTCGTCGACCGGTCGAAGAAGGCCGCGATCAAGGCGCACCTCGAGACCGGCCAGCCAGGCCTGCGGATCTCACACGTGTTCGAGTCGATCGTCGACGAGTTCGCTGAGAACGAGGATCTGCCCAACACCACCAACCCGGACGATTGGGCGCGGATCTCCGGCAAGAAGGGCGAGCGGATCGTCTACATCCGCACGCTGGTCACGGGCAAGAACTCGAGTGCATCCCGCGCTATCGACACCGAGACGAGCACCGGCCAGTACCTCTGACACCGGCCGGGGCTCGCTCCCGCGGTTAAGCGCGGAACAAGCCCACGGGAAGTGCGCCTACTTATAGTTACGGCGATGACTACACACGGGACCCCGCTGACACTGTCGGCAGGCGCGCAGACGATCACGGTGGCGCCGGGCAAGACGGTCACCATCGGTCGTACGCTCGACAACGACCTCACGGTGAACAATCCGTTGGTCTCGCGCAGGCACGCCGTGCTCGAGTTCACGCCCACAGGGTGGCTGCTGACCGACCGAAGCACCAATGGGCTGTTCGTGGGTGGCGTTCGGCAGGCGACGGTGCAGGTGGCGGGCCCCATCACGGTGCAGCTGGGCGACCCCCAGACCGGGGTCGCATTGATCCTCGGTCCCGCGGTCACCGGACCGGCGCCCCAGCAGGTCTTGCCCGCCGGGGGGCGCCGACAGCCCCAGCCGCGCCCGTCCGCGCCGCACCACACCCCGCCTCGTCCATCGGGGCCGCAGCCGCGGCCGTCGGCGCCGCAGCCGCGCCCGTATGTGCCACCGTCGGGCTTCCGTGCGCCCGATCAGGCCAGAGCCGAGTCGTCCGCACATCCCGATGCCGCCGACTCGGTAGCGGCGCCGACGCGGCGCCCGTCGGGGCCCGTGCCCGCGGGTCGCCCCGACGACCCCGTACGACCAGCGCTGCTCATGCAGTCCGGCGGGGATGTCGACCGACTCGCCCCGCACCTGCGCGCGATGGCAGGGAACACCGGGCTGTACCAGGTCGCTACGCCGCCGCGCCCGTCCGGCCAGAGTCTGGTCACCATCGGGCGCACGCCGGAGAACGACCTCGTCATCCCGGACATGCTGGTGTCCCGGCGGCATGCGCAGTTGCTCGTCGGCGCATCCGGCGTCGTCATCGAGGACCTGCACTCGGCCAACGGCACGCAGGTCAACGGCCAACGAATCTCGGGACCCACGCCGCTCCGCGAGAACGACCTGGTGACCGTGGGCAACTCCGACCTCGTGCTGCGCGCGGGCGTTCTGCAACGCCCGCAGCCACAGGCCCTATGGGGAGCCGGCCTGGTGGTGCGCGCCGTCGGGCTGACCGTCGGCGGCGACAAGACCCTGCTGCAGGGTGTCGAACTCAGTGCGGCGCCCGGCTCGCTCACCGCGATCATCGGCCCGTCGGGTGCGGGCAAGTCGACTGCCAGCCGCATCGTGTCGGGCGAGACCGTGCCCACCGTCGGAACGGTCGAGTTCGAGGGCCGCGACGTCCACCGCGATTTCGACGCGCTGCGGTCCCGCATCGGGATGGTGCCCCAGGACGATGTCCTGCATCGCCAGCTCACGGTCCGGCAGGCCCTGCGATACGCGGCGGAACTGCGGCTGCCCCCCGACATGTCCAAAGCGGATCGCGACCAGGTGATCGACGGCGTGCTCGCGGAGTTGCAGCTCACCGAGCACGCCGGTACCCGCGTCGACCGCCTCTCGGGCGGTCAGCGCAAGCGGGCCTCCGTTGCGATGGAGTTGCTCACCGGGCCCTCCCTGCTGATCCTCGACGAGCCCACGTCGGGCCTGGACCCGGCGCTGGACCGCCAGGTCATGCAGACGCTGCGCCGACTGGCCGACGCGGGCCGAGTCGTGATCGTGGTGACCCACTCGTTGACCCATCTGGACATGTGCGATCAGGTGCTCCTGCTGGCGCCGGGCGGCCGCACCGCGTATTGCGGCAAGCCCGCGGGAGTGCGTGCGGCGATGGGCACGTCCGACTGGGCCGAGATCTTCGATTTCGTGGCCAAGCAGCCGGAGGTGGCCGCGCAGCGTTATCAGTCGGCCAACCCGCCCACCCAGGCCCAGCCCGCCATCCGCGGGCAGGCCGAACCGCTCCCGGCACCCAAGTCGTCGTGGCTGCGGCAGGTCTCGGTCGTGGCCCGACGGCAGTGCCGCGTCGTCCTCGCCGATCGCGGCTACCTGGTCTTTCTGGCGCTGCTCCCGTTCGTCCTGGGCGCGATCACGCTGATCGTGCCCGCGCCGAACGGACTGCAGAAGGTCGACTCCAACACGTCGGGCGCCGGAGGCCCCACCACCGTACTGGTGCTGATGGTGATCGGGGCGCTGTTCATGGGGGCCGCACTCACCTCCCGTGACCTGGTCGGGGAGCGGGCCATCTACGAGCGGGAACACGCCGTAGGGCTGAGGCCGGGGGCGTACCTCGCGGCGAAGACCGTCGTGTACTTCGCGGCGGCGGTGCTGCAGGCCGCGATCATGATGGCGATCGTCGTGGCGGGTGTCAAAATGCCGATCATCGAAGGGAATGCCATCTCTTCGGCACCACTGGAACTGTTCGTCGGCGTGGCGGTCCTGGCGTGCGTATCGACCCTCGTAGGGCTGTTGATCTCGGCACTCGCCCGATCGAGCGATCAGATCATGCCGCTGTTGGTGGTGATCGTCATGGTTCAGTTGGTGATGTCGGGGGGGCTGTTCGGCATCGCCGGACGCGTGGTGCTCGACCAGATCTCTTGGCTGTTCCCGTCGCGATGGGGGTTTGCGGCGGTGGCGTCGACGGTGGATCTGCAACACGTGACGATGATCCCCAACCCCACCAGCCCGGGTGACTGGAAGATCGTCAATGCCGATCCGCTCTGGGACCACAAGAAGGACACGTGGCTGGAGTCGATCGGCATCATGTGTGCGATCGGACTCGTGCTCTGGGTGGCCGTCTGGGCGCGGATCCGGCGGCGGACGGCCTGATCCGGTCGCCCGG
>CAJCHX010000647.1 GCA_903970215.1 Acidobacteriaceae bacterium | reverse complement strand
GATCTGATGAACGGGGGTGTCGCGGACGATCCGAACCAGCCGACACTCGGCTTTCCCGTACTGGTTCGGCCCAAGAATGATGTCGTCGTCGGCCATGGAGACTCCTCGATGATGTGGCGGCGGAACGGTGGCGCATGAAACCTAAGTTCCGATTGTCACGTGGCTGAGGCACTGACGTTTCACGCCCGTGAATCCTGCGGATATATCCGTCGTCACCCACGCGCCTCGCACCTATTGCCGCCTGATCGGTTCACGGCAGAAACGCCTGTGTCACCCGACCGATCCGGCTGGAACGGTATGTTCGGAGAGTGGACCTGCAGACCTTCAATGCCGCCTCGCGCGACGCGGCTATCGCCGCCCTGCGGCCCTGTGCCGACATCCCCGAGTGGTTGGCGGCGGTGGCCGACGCACGGCCCTACCCGACGACCAGGGAGCTGTGGCAGCGCGCGGCCGAAGCGGCGAAGAAGTGGCGCGTCGACGATGTCGACGCCGCGCTGGCGACCCACCCGCGGATCGGTGAAACCGCCACCGGAGCTGCCGCGGAGTCGCGCCTCTCGCGCGCCGAGCAGCCGCAGGCCGACCCGGACACGGCGGCATTGCTCGCGGCGGGCAACGCCGCCTACGAGAACCGGTTCGGGCGGATCTTCCTGGTCAGAGCGGCCGGACGTACCGCCCGGGACATCCTCGCCTCCCTCACTGAGCGACTGGGCAACCCCGTCGACGTCGAGGACGCGGTCGTGATCGAGCAATTGCGGGAAATTGCACTACTTCGACTGACAGGACGGATCACGCCGTGACGACACTGACCACCCACGTACTCGACGCCGGCGGCGGCGCCCCCGCCGCAGACCTCTCGGTCGTGCTGACAGGCCCAGCGGGCACGATCGCCACCACGTCGACGGATTCCGACGGACGCATCAGCTGGCAGGCGGCGCTGGAGCCGGGCCCGTACACCCTGGACTTCGCCACCGGCGACTGGTTCGTCCGCACCCAGCGGGACACGTTCTTCGCGCACATCGAGCTCCACATAGACCTGCGCGGCGCGCACACCCACGTCGCCCTGCTGCTCAGTCCCTACTCGTACACCACGTACAAGGGCAGCTGACCGGCATGACCAGCCCACCCCCACTCCAGACCCGAATCAGCGACCGGTACCCGACACTGACGCCACAGGAACGCCAGGCCGCCGACACGTTGCTGACCCACATCGAAGACCTGGCAACCTACCGTGCCACCGAACTCGCCGACCTCGCCGGCGTATCGAAGGCCACGATGAGCCGCCTCGTCCGGCGCCTGGGCTACGACGACTTCGACTCCCTGCGTGAGCACCTGCGG
>CAJCHX010000646.1 GCA_903970215.1 Acidobacteriaceae bacterium | reverse complement strand
AACGTGAGCAGGTACAGCAGTGCCCGGTTGCTCCCCTCCCACGCCAGCCCGGCGTTGGCAGCCCAGGTGATCGAGAGATAGGACCACCCGACATAGGCGGCGAACAGGGCGATCGCGAGCGTCTGCGGACGCGATAACCGTCGTCGACGGGTGCCGAGCGCCACCCATGAGCCCGTTGTCAGGGCGAGCATCGCGAGCGCCCCCCAGTACCACGTGTCCTCGTCATACCCACCGTCGTGCACGGCCCAGACCAGGAACAAGCCGACGGCGAGGAGCCCGGGCAGCGCCGCCGGAAGAGATTGGACGAGTTCCTGGCGCCACGCTGCACGCGGCCGGGCGGGCGCGGCGAACTGCAGCGAAGGTCCGGGAGCGAAGGAGCTGGACCCCTCCTGGACCGGGGGCTGAAGATCAGGAGTCATGTCGCATCAGGCCGCGGACACCCTCGCCGGGCCGTGAGATCGTACTCGCCGCGGGTGACGCCCTCCCATATCGGGACGAGATCTGGACGTCTGTCGCCTCATCGTCTGGCAATGCCGGGCCAGAGGACTGAACCGTGACCCTCGCACGCCATACTGGGCCCACGCCCTGCCGGCGTCCGCGGGCGACCTGGGTCGTGCCGCTCGATGAAACGCCCCGTGTCAGCTGCCAGCGTGCTTTCCGTGATCAGTCATCTTCCCCCTCGGCGACCGTGCCCCGGCTGCTGAACCGCGTGCGCGGCCGCGGACGCATGAACACGCAGAGCCCGATCCGGCCAAAGGTGAGTGACGGCGCCGCAGCGGTGCCTTCCGGGCCCGGGCAGGATGACCAGAGGGCGTTGCGTGTCGAGACGATCGCAGTCGGGGACGAAGCGGACATCCCGCGGCTGATCCTGGTCTCGCGCGGACGACGTGGGACCGCGCTGGCCAACTCGATCTACTCGCTGCTCTCACAGGTGTCCTCCGGCGTCTTCACGGCGGTCATCACCCTGTACCTCACCCGCGCGCTGGGGCCGAAGGGGTACGGGGTCTTTGCCCTGGCTGTGAGCGTGGGTGGCCTCGTCGCGACTCCGTCCGATTTCGGGATCTCGTCGGCGACGGCTCGTTTCGTGGCCGATCATCGCGACAGCCCCTCCCGCGTGATGGCGTTTCTCGCCGATGCGGTCCGGCTCAAGGTCGGCATGTCGCTGATCGCCTGTGGCGTGCTGTTCGCGCTTGCCGGGCCGATCGCGTCGGCCTATCACGCTCCGCTGCTGTGGCCGATCCGCCTGACCGCGGTGATGGTGTTCGGACAGAACCTGATGTTCCTGTTCGAGGCCTGCTTCATCTCTGTCGGCGAGATCGGTAGCTGGGTGCGCGTCGCGATGGGCGAGAGCGTGGTGGAGTGCGGCTCCTCGATCGTGATCGTCGCGCTCGGCGGCGGGGTGGTCGGGGCCAGCGCCGGTCGCGCGCTGGGGTATCTGGTCGGCGGTGGGCTTGCGCTCGTGCTCGGAGCGCGTCGGTTTGACTGGCCCCACGGAATGCGGCGCAAGGGTCGGGCCCCTGAGACAGGGCGGATCGCACGCTATGCAGGTCCGCTGATGCTCGTCGACGGAGCCAATTCGGTCTTTGCGACGATCGACATCCTGTTGATCGGGGCCTACCTGGGAAGCCGTTCGGCGGGGCTCTTCAGTGCGCCGACACGACTGCTGGTGGTTTTCTGGTATCCCGGGGTTGCGGTGGCCAACGGAGTCGCTCCCCGGCTCGCCCGGGGAGGCAGCGACGGCCGCGCCGACGGCGACGCACTCGCGGCCGGGATCCGGATACTCCTGATCCTCTACTCGCTGCTGCTGGCCCCGGTCATCATCTGGGCGCAGCCGATCATCCGCATCCTGCTCGGGAGCGGCTACGGCGGTTCAGTGACGACGATGCGCTGGCTGGCGGGCGCCGTCCTGCTCGGGGGCCTCGCTCCGCTCGTCTCGATCTCAGCCAACTACCTCGGCGACGTGCGATCACGGGTCCCGCTGATGGTCGGGGCCGTGGTCCTCGACGGGCTGATCGACGTGATCCTGATTCCGCGGATCGGCATCGTCTCAGGCGCGATCGCCACCGCGGTGGCGTACGCGGTGATGTTCTACGGGCACGTGCGGATCTGTGAGCGCCATGTTGAGATCCCGCGCATGCGGCTGACCCTGACCGCCGGGCGCTGTCTGGTCGCTGCCGCCGCGATGGCGGGGGTATGTGCGATCTGGGGCACCGATCCGAGCATCCCGGTGTTGATCGTCGGAACTCTGATTGGCACCCTCGTGTTCGGCGCTACCCTGCTGGCACTCGGTGAGCTGAGCCGAGCCGAGCTCGCCGGGTCGCTCGCATGGATTCGCAACCGGGCCTCCTGATCAACTGCATGTGATTGGATCGCGCCATGGCCCCGCCCCCCCGATTGATGACCCTCTCGGTCCAGCCGGTCGCTGAGTTCCGCACCCGCTACAGCCGTTGGTCAGGACTGTTCAACACCCTCGACGAACGCTACGACCTCGCGTTCGGGGACCCCGAACTTCGGCCGGCGGAGCTGTGGCGGGCGCGGCTGCGGCACGCGCATCCGCGGCGTTCGACGATCGAGGCGAGGGTCGGGTTCAGCGAGGACACGTTCGCGCGCCGCAGCCGACACGCCGAGGAGGCGCTGCAGGCACGCGATGGCACGTTCGATGTCGTGCTCCAGTTGCAGACCCTGTTCGCCCCGGGACTGCGGCCGCGTCCGTTCGTCATCTACACCGACACCACGTTCGCGCGCGTGCGCGAGGAGTGGCCCGGCTGGGCACCGATCCCCGAACAGGAGGCACTGCGCTTCTCCGAACTCGAGCAGGCCGTGTCCCAGCGCGCACACACGATCTTCACGATGTCTGAGCATGCGCGCCGCTCGTTCATCGAGGACTACGGCTGTGATCCCGATCAGGTGGTCGACGTCGGCACGGCGATGGCGCTGCCTCCGGCGGATCTGTCGCAGCGCCGTTGGGACCGTCCGGTGGCGCTGTTCGTCGGCATGGACTTCGCGCGCAAGGGCGGAGAGGACCTGCTCGCGGTCTGGCCCCGTGTTCGAGCCAAGGTTCCGGAGGCGGTCCTGCAGATCGTGGGCCCGCGTGAGCGCCGTGGGCGATTGCCCGAGGGTGTCGAGTGGCTGGGCCGCATCTCGGACCGAGAGCGACTCGCCGGGATCTATCGCCAGGCGGCCGTGTTCGCTCTGCCGACCTACTTCGACCCGATGCCCTGGGTGATCGGTGAGGCGATGGCGAGTGGGCTGGCCTGTGTCGTCTCGCCCAGTTGCGGGATTCCGGAACTCGTCGAGGACGATGTCACCGGCCGGCTGGTTCGCGCCGGCGATCGCGAGGCTCTGACCGCCGCCCTGGTCACGCTGCTGCGAGATCTCCCGCGCTGCGAGACGCTCGGCCGGCACGCTCATGAACTGATCGTGTCCGCCTCACGGTGGGAGGACGTCGTGGACCGAATGGCGCCGAGACTCGAACGCGCCGCCGTGGGAGCCTGACGGGCGGGGAGTGCGCTCGATGGCCGTGCACGGCGAATGTGCGCGACGGCTCGGGGGGCTTGCGCTGACGATCGTTCTTGCGGTGGTGCCGGCGAGCTGCGGCTCGACGCGACACCTCACCCCGGAACCGACGACGGCGATCTCGACATCGGTCAGGGCGCCGTCGCCTCCTGCGCCCGCTCCGAGCCCGCAGGAGTGGCTTGGTGTTGCTTACAACAGCAGTACCGGGCTCGGTGCCCTGCGCACCTTCGTCGTGCACGGCGTCGTCTGGGACCGCGATGGGCCGTTGGAGGCACCCGCGGGCGAGAGTGCGCTTCCCAGTTCACGCCTCGGACAGGGTCTCGGCGTCTCGATCGCCGCCGGCATGTCCGCAGACGTGATCGTCGATCCCAGGCAATCGACGTCGGGCTGCACGGGAAATCCGAACAACAGCATTCTGTGTCTGCCCACCAGCGCCGCCGATATCGCAGCCTATGTTCGCGGCTTCGTCAGCACCGCGAAGTCGGTCACCGCGCGGTTTCCCGGCCGTCGCATCGTCTTCGAGCCCATGAACGAGCCATGGAACTGGGCGGCACCGCCGGGTTCGTCGGGCGACCAATCCGCCG
Organism: Acidobacteriaceae bacterium; assembly: GCA_903970215.1. Taxonomy (GTDB): domain Bacteria; phylum Actinomycetota; class Actinomycetes; order Mycobacteriales; family Mycobacteriaceae; genus Tsukamurella. Next base: position 101 of record CAJCHX010000646.1, on the reverse strand, counting down.
CCGAATATGCCCGTGTGCTTTCGCGTCTGCTACCGGCGGCCGCCCAGGCCGGAATCCCGCTGGCGGACATCGAGGTTCCCGCCACCGGTGTCCTGAGCGAC
>CAJCHX010000645.1 GCA_903970215.1 Acidobacteriaceae bacterium | reverse complement strand
TGCTGGCGGGGACGGCCGCGATCGGCAGGTGGCAAGGGGAGCTGCAGCTTCAGGCCTCTGGCTCGTCCCCGGTTCAGGTCGACGTGCGCGCCAGGCTGATGGTGGACGAGCGCGGCCAGCCGGGGGGCGTGCTGCTGGTCTTCGCCGACGCGGTGGCTCACCAGGACGCGCTGTCGTCGGTGGCCGAGGCCGACACGCGGCTGCGCCTGGCGCAGCGGGTCACGCCGGTGGGATGGTGGGAGTGGGACCCGCGAGTTGACCGCCTCGTGGCCTCGCCAGAGGCCCGAGCCCTGCTGGGCCTTGCGGCGGGGGCCGAGCTCCAGATGGCTGATGCTTTGGCGGTGATGCCGGCGTCCGACCGAGAGCGGGTGAGACGGGCGATCGACCACGCCTTCTTCACCGGGGAGCGATCGTTTGCGGTGGAGTACCGGGTGCGGCTGCCCGATGGCACGGCGCGGTGGCTGGAGTCCCAGTGTGAAGTTGCTCACGACATCGCCGGCCGGGTCACGCGCATCTACGCCGCGTCGCAGGACATCAGCCTCCGCGTCGACTCCGGCGAACAGCTGCGTCGAGCAGAGGAATTCTGGCGCGTGGCGATCGATTCGCTGACCGCGGCGATCGCCATTCTCGACGAGCGTTGCGTGATCATCGCCGTCAACGAGGCCTGGCGCCTGCTCGCACGCGACGAGGGCGATCACTCCGAACACGTGGGCGCCGACTATGCCGAGCTGTACGAGGCCCAGGCCGGAGAGATGAGTGGACGGCTCGCGGCCGGCGTTCAGCAGGTCATGTGGGGCGACACCAAGCTGTTCGAAATGGAGTACGCGCGTCGAGGCTCGGGGGGCGAACGCTGGTTTCTGACGCGGGTGACGCGCTATCGCGGCGGTGGCGCGCTCCGCGTCGTCGTCTCGCATCAGGACGTCACCGTGCGCCGCGCGGAACGCGACCGGGCACGCCTCAACGAGGCGCTGCTGGATGAGGTCGACGTGGCGGTGCACGCGGTCGACCCCGTTCGCCGCACGATCTTGAGCTGGAACGTCGGCGCTGAACGTCTGTTCGGCTGGAGCGCGGAGGAGGCGATCGGGCGACGCGGCCACGAGCTCCTGATCCCGACCGGCCAGGCGCTGGACCCCGACACCCAAGCCCAGATCGACAAGGGCGAATGGGAAGGGGATCTCGAGCTGGCCCGGAAGGTTGGGGCGCCGTTTCCGGCCTACGTCCGCACGCGACCCGTGCGCGATCTCAACGGCCACGAGACCGCGATCGTGGTCGTTTCGGTGGATATCTCGCGACGCGTGGAGTTCGAGCGGGAGCTGAAGCTCACGCGAGACTACCTGCGGGCAGTGACCGACAACATGGGCGAGGGGATGTTCACGCTCGACGCGGACGGACGCCTCATCTACATGAATCAGACGGCGCAGACCCAGCTCGGCTGGCCCCTGGAGGAGCTTGCCGGTCATGTGATGCACGATGTCACCCACCGCCTACGGCAGGACGGCTCACCGCTGGCGATCGAGGATTGCCCGATCCTGCGCGCACGGCGCGACGGAGAGCTCGTCCGCGTCGAAGACGACATCTTCCTTCGGCACGACGGCACCGCGATGCCGGTGTCATACACCGCGGCGCCGTTTGCGACCGATGGCGGGATCCAGGGATGCGTCGTCGTCTTTCAGGACATCACCGAACGTCAAGCAGAGGCACGTCGCGTCGCGGCAGAGCTCGAGATGCTCGAATCCGTGAACCGGACGCGCGACGCGTTGGCGGAGGATCGTCTCGTGTTGTATGCGCAGCCGATCATCGACCTCGCCACCCGTGAGGTCGTTCAGCGTGAGCTTCTCATACGGATGCGTGACCCGGACAGCCCTGACAAGGTGATCGGCCCCGGGGCGTTCCTGCCCGCGGCCGAGGAATACGGCTTCATCGGGGAGATCGATCGCTGGGTGATCAATCGCTCCATCGAGATCGCCGCCGGCGGCCTCGCGGTCGAGCTCAACCTCTCAGCGGCCTCGATCGGAGATCCCGACCTCATTGCGCACGTCGTCGACGCGATCGCTCGTCACGGTGCGGACCCGGCGAAGCTCGTCTTCGAGATCACCGAGACGGCGCTGTTGGCCGATGAGGCGGCCGGCCGCGAGTTCGTCGTGCGCCTCCATGAGATGGGATGTCGGGTCGCGCTGGACGACTTCGGGACGGGATATTCCGGGTTCACGTACCTCAAACAGCTCCCGCTTGACTACCTCAAGATTGACATCGAATTCGTACGCGACCTGCCCGAGAATGCCGCGAGCCGCAGCGTCGTGCGGGCGATTGTCAAGCTGGCGAACGACTTCGACATCGAGACCGTCGCAGAGGGTGTGGAAGATGCCCAGACATTGGATCTTCTGCGTGACCTCGGCGTCGACTACGCCCAGGGCTACCACATCAGCCGTCCGGCACCACTCGCCTGATCGCCGACGAACTCGGCGATCGTCTCTTGCCGGACCCGCGCGCGATCTGGACGACGCTGGAGGATTTCGGCGCCGGCATGGCTCGTTCTCACACCTCACACACCTCCCGTTTGACTACGTGGCGAACGTGTCCAGCGTGGCGGCGTCTGCGAGGCGGCGGGAGCCTGTCGGGGCGACGCTACCGCTCCATGTCCGAGAACAGCAGCTGGGGACAGTGGCGGGTGGCCTGAGCGTCGCCGTGCGCGCGGATCGGCCCAGAGGGTGCTGCCTGGCGAGTACGCGATCGGCCCCGGTCGAGGATCAGGGTCGCGTCGTCCGGGACCTCGGCGAGCACCCCTCTGAGGTCGCGCTCGCCCTGGAGGGGCTGTCCTGTGAGGAACTCCCTCCAGCGACTGCTGCTCAGGGGGTCACGATCTCTGGGCTTTCTCGTGCGGTACGAAACCTTCAGACGCCGCGGGCCTCTGCCTTCAGAGGCCCGCGACGCTTCGGGTTCAGCCCTCCGGGGTCGCCTTGATCCCGACGCCCGAGGTGACGTAGGCATCGACCGTGTTGACCAGGGTCAGGCCGGCCGCGGTCGCACCGTAGACGATCATGAACCGGGACTGGCTGGTGACGGGGATGGACAGGCCGGTGGTGACCCCGTTCGATATGGTCCCGAGCGCGATGATGCCGGTCAGCGGCGGCGCGAGGGTGACGAGCGCTCCCGGTACCGCGGTGAAGCTGTTGTCCGGGGTCGTCGACTCGTACAACTGGGCCGTGAGGGTCACGGTCGTCCCGACCAGGGACAGCGGCGAGGTGGTGCTGGCGAAGGCACTGATCGAGGTGATCGTTCCGCCTTCGGAGAGGCTCTCCGCCATGTTCGGCGGCGGGGAGTTGCTCGTCCCGGTGGTGTCAATCACTCCACCGGTGACGTTGACGCCGGTCTCCTCGCCGATGCCCTCCAACGGGGTCTCGGTCACCGTTCCCTGCAGCCCGCCGGCGATCGTCTTCATCTCTGCCGCCCCGCCGGAGCCGGAGGTCATGAGTGTCGAACCGCTGCCGCTGCCGCCGGATCCGGTGGGTCCGGTGGGTCCGGTGGTGCCGTTGCCGGTCGCGCCGGTGAGGCCGGTGAGGCCGGTGCTGCCGGTGCTGCC
>CAJCHX010000644.1 GCA_903970215.1 Acidobacteriaceae bacterium | reverse complement strand
TCGGCTCACCAGCGATCTCGATTTCACCACCGATGCCCACCCTCAGCAGGTGCAGGCGCTGCTGCGTGGGTGGGCCGATGCCATGTGGGACACCGGCATCGAATTCGGCACCGTGAGCGCCGAGGTGGGCGGGCAGATCCTGGAGATCACGACCTTCCGGGCGGACGCCTACGACCGCATCGGCCGCAAGCCCGTGGTGCGGTACGGCGAGCGGCTCGAGGAAGACTTGGTGCGCCGCGACTTCACCCTCAACGCCATGGCGGTGCGGGTCGGCCGCGCCGGGGTCGAGGAGTTCCTCGACCCACTCCACGGCATGGACGCGCTGTTGGCGGGTCTCATCGATACTCCCGCGACGCCGGAGGAGTCGTTCTCCGACGATCCGCTGCGGATGCTGCGGGCGGCGCGGTTCGTCTCGCAGCTGGGGTTCGCGGTCGCGCCCCGAGTGGCCGCGGCGATGACGGCTATGAATGCCGAGATCGAGCGCATAACCGCCGAGCGGGTGCGTGCGGAGCTCGACAAGTTGATCCTGGGCCGGTATCCCGTCGACGGCCTCGTGTTGCTGGTGGACTCCGGCCTCGCCGAACGCGTGATCCCCGAGATCCCCGGGATGAAGCTGGCGATCGACGAGCACCACCAGCACAAGGACGTGTTCTGGCATTCGATGACGGTGCTCAAACAGGCGATCGACCTGGAGGAGTCGGATCCCGATCCGATCCTGCGCTGGGCTGCGCTGCTGCACGACATCGGCAAGCCCGCGACCCGGCGGCACGAACCCGCCGGCGGGGTCTCGTTCCACCACCACGAGGTGGTCGGGGCCAAGCTGGTGCGCAAGCGGATGCGCGCGCTCACCTATCCGAAGGCCGTCACCGAAGATGTGGCCCGTCTGGTGTTTCTGCACCTACGGTTCCACGGCTACGGCGACGGGCAGTGGACCGACTCGGCCGTGCGCCGATATGTGACCGATGCGGGTCCCCTACTCCCCCGCTTGCACAAGTTGGTCCGCGCCGACTGCACTACTCGCAACCAACGCCGGGCGGCGAAGCTGCAGGCCAACTACGACGCGCTCGAGCGGCGGATCGAGCGGCTCCGCGAGCAGGAGGACCTCGACCGGGTGCGCCCCGACCTCGACGGCAACGCGATCATGGAGCTGTTGGGGTTGTCGCCCGGGCCGGACGTCGGGCGGGCGTGGAACCACCTGAAGGAGCTGCGGCTCGACCGCGGGCCGATGGCGCGCGCGGAGGCCGAGGCGGAGTTGCAGAGCTGGTGGGCGCGGGAGCAGGAGCAGCGGTGACGGGTTCGATCGCGCCCGACCCGGCGCCGGGACGGCCGCTGCGCCAGGACTTCGATTTCTTCGCCGGCATCCCGTTCGAGCTGCGCGACCCCGACGGCTCGCTACCCGGATCCAACGAGTTCGACCGCCGGCCGTCGCCGGAGCACCCGATCCCGGTGGTCCTCGTGCACGGGACGGGCGGCGGGCGGCAGACCAACTGGGGCGCATATGTCCCGTTGCTGCACAACGCGGGGTTCAGTGTGTTCGCGCTCACGTACGGCGCCGTTCGCGGCGCGCGCTGGCCGCTCAGCCAGATCGGGGGGATGCGCCCCATCGAGGACAGCGCGGTGGAACTCGGCGTGTTCATCGATCGGGTGCTGAGTGCGACCGGTGCTCCGCACGTCGACATCGTCGGGCACTCGCAAGGCACCCTGGTGCCGGAGTACTACGCGAAGGTGCTCGGCGGAGGTGCCAACATCCGCAAGTACATCTCGCTGGCCCCGATGTGGCGCGGGACGGGCGGCGACCTGGGGCGGATGGCGCTGGCCCTGGCGGGCAGGTTGGGGCTGTCCCAGACGTTTGTGCCAGGCTTCCAGTCGTTGGGCGAGATGCTGCCCGGCTCGAAGCTGCTGCGGCAGATCTGGGCGGGTGGGACGCCGTATCTCCCGGGGATCGAGTACTGGAACATCTCCACGCGCTACGACGAGGTGGTCATCCCCTACACCAGCGGGCAGGTTCCGGGGCCGCCCGGAATCACGGTTCACAACATCGTCGTCCAGGACACCTGCGCGACGGACCTGTCCGACCACCTGGCCATCTGCGGGTCTCGGCGGGCTGCGTACATGGTGCTCAACGCGCTCGACCCCGAGCAGGCGCGGCCGGTTCCGTGCTATCCGGTGGTGCCGTTCACGGGCGACTGAGGCGGCGCGGCCGGTTCGAGAGGTCAGCCGCCATACCGGTCGGACGCATCAGCGGCGGCGGTCCCCCGCGCGTAGAACGCATAGACCGCCCCGATCGCCACCAGGTAGAGCCCCGCTCCGGCCACCACGAGCGGATGCGATACGCCGTCGAACGGCAGCACCGCGGCCGCCAGCGTGAGCGAGCCTACGAAAGTCGCGTTGAACAGCGCGTCCTGAAACGCGAAGACCTGCCCGCGTCGTTCGTCGGGGACGTCGATCTGCATGGCGGCATCGCCGCTGAGCTTGATCACCTGCCCACCGAGCCCCAACACGCCCGCGGCAGCGACTATCGCGGGGAACGAGAACGTCAGCAGAGTCAGTTGTGCCGCGATGTTCACCACCTATGCCGCGACCAAG
>CAJCHX010000643.1 GCA_903970215.1 Acidobacteriaceae bacterium | reverse complement strand
GGAACCGGAGCCGGAGGTCAGTACACCCGAGTGGTGCCGACGCCGCCGTGACGGACGACCGACAGTACGTCAGCCCTGGTCGCTTCGAGCCGGCCACGGTCGCCGAACTCGACCGCGACGTTCCGAGTCACACGGACGCCGTGGGCCGGGACTTTGCGACCGCGGTCGGCGGCCCTGTCGGTCGGCACGCTCTGGTGGGGTTCCAGCCGCTGTACACGCCGCTGCGGATCGTGCTTCTGGTCGCGCTGGTGATGCTGGCGATGGGCTGGTTCACCAAGGCGGGTTGCCTGCAGCAGGCGCCCGATGGTGCCGGCGGCGAGATCCTGGACTGGCAGAACGATCGCCCGTACACGGCGATGTGCTACACGGACACGGTCCCGCTGTATCACGCGGAGCGGCTCGATGAGGGTGTCATGCCCTACTTCAGCCACTTCTACGACAAGGGACCGACCGGCAAGCCCGAGTTGCGGTACATGGAGTACCCGGTGGTCACCGGCATGTATCAGTACGTAGCGATGCGGATCGCGAAGGCCTGGACGGTGCTGCATGATCGGTACCACGTCCCGGGAGCGCTCGAGGTGGTGCTGTTCTTCAACGTGGCCGCCGTGGGCCTCGCGCTGATGTGGTTGCTCGCGATCTGGGCCACGACTCGATTATCCGCCGGCGCGCGGCGGCCGTGGGACGCGATGTTGATGGCGGTGTCGCCGCTGGTCGCCGTCCAGATCTTCACGAATTTCGACGCGATCTCCGTCGCCGCGACGGCGGTGGCGATGCTCGCCTGGGCGCGGAGACGGCCGGTGTGGGCGGGCATCGCGATCGGCATCGGCACCGCCGCCAAACTCTATCCGGTGTTCCTGTTGCTCGTGTTGCTCGTGTTGTGTATCCGGGTGGCCCGGCTGCGCGCCTGGAGCACTGCGGTCGCCGCCACGGTGGCCACCTGGCTGGTGCTCAATCTGCCGTTGATCGTCTTCGCACGTCCCGGCTGGTGGGAGTTCTTCCATCGGAACGCCACCCGGCCCGTGGACATCGACTCGATCTACAACGTGGTCTCGTCATTCACCGGTGGGTGGATCCTCGGGGGCGCCGGGCCGGACGGTGGCGCGTCCGCGGTGGCCAACGGCGTGACTCTGGTGCTGTTCCTGATCGTGGCCGCCGGCGTCGGCTACATCGGCTTCACCGCACCCACCCGGCCGCGCGTGGCGCAGCTGATGTTCCTGCTGGTCGCCGGGTTCCTGCTGGTGAACAAGGTGTGGAGCCCGCAGTACTCGCTGTGGTTGGTGCCGCTCGCGGTGCTGGCGATCCCGCACACCCGGATCCTGCTCGCCTGGATGACGATCGACGCGCTGGTGTGGGTGCCGCGAATGATGTACTTCCACGGCGTCGCGAACAAGGGCCTCCCAGAGCAGGCCTTCACCGCCACCGTGCTGCTCCGCGACGTGGCCGTGGTCGCGCTGTGCGCCCTCATCGTGCGGCAGATCTATCGACCGGATGAGGATCTGGTCCGTGCGACGTTCCCCGGCCCGTACTCGGCGCCGCTCGACGATCCGCACGGTGGGGTGCTCGACGGGGCGCCGGACGTGCGCGGCGGGTCGTCGGGCGTGCGCGGCGGGTCGCCCGCGCCGTCGGCCGACGAGAGCGAGCCGGCGGGCACCCGGACCTGACGGCTCGGTAGGTAGACGAGGAAGACGGCGAGCAACGCGGCCCGGCCCCATACCCCGATCCAGACGCCCCACTGCACCCACCACAGGACGGGGGAGTGGTCGGCGTGTTCCTGGAAGTAGTTCCACACCGTGAGCTCGAGGCTCAGGTCGCAGAGCAGGTACGCGCCGATCACTCGGCGGTCGACGTGCAACAGGACGAAAAACGGCAACAGCCACAGGATGTACTGCGGTGAATGCACCTTGTGGAGCAGCATGAAGGCCGACAGCATCGCGCCACTCACGCCGATCCACGGATAGACGCCGGTACGGCGGTATCGGAACCAACCGAGGGCCGGCAGCACCACGAAGGCCACGATGATCGCGACGGGCGACGCGGTGGCGACGAAACGATCGTATGAAGCGGCCGAGGCGAACGCGTGTTGGACGCCCCAGTACCAGATCGAGTTGGTCGACAGATCGGCTGTGCGCAGTTCCTGGAACTTCAGCGAGGCATTCCAGCCGTCGTACCCGAATAGGATGAACGGCAGGTTGGGCAGGATCGCGACCACTGCGGCGACCCCCACCACCGAGACCGCGCCGCGGACGTCGAACCGCGAGTCGCCGGCGCGGCGACCACGGTTGCCGTAGGTGAGGACGTACAGCGCGAGCGGGGCCACGAAGATGCCCGGGTAGATCTTGAGGTCGAAACCGATCGCGAGCAGGGCCGCGGCGGCCAATGCGGGGTAGCGCGGCGGTACACCGCGCCGACGGGTCCACTCCATGATCGCGATCGCCCCCGTGGCCGCGGCCACCACCGGCAGTTCGACGTTGTGGAACGCGTACAACGCCAGCGGCGGTGCGAGGGCCCACAGGAAGGCGGCGCGGCCGGAGACCTTGGCCAGTACCCAACCGGTGATCAGCGCGAACGGCGCGAGGACCAGCGCCATGTGCCACAGGTACTGCTGGTCGTTGTGGGCGCCGATCGCTCCCACCCAATACAGCAGACCCGACAGAACCGGATACTCGATAGCACCGCCCTGCAGATGGCCCTGGCCGTCGATCCATCCGTGGATGTAGGGGAAGACGTGCTTGTCGATGTCGCGACCCACCCACAGGTACTGGATGTCGGAATAGCAGATCCGTCCGGGGGTCGCGGCGAAGCCGGCGGAGCGGCCCAGATCGTCGAACGGCGCACCGGTGCAGTGATCCTTGATCAGGAAGCCCGTGATGAGGGCGAGGACGGTGACGCCGAGCACCGCCCACGCGACCCGATCGAGGCGAGCACAAGCGATCCGCGCGTCCAGACCTGTGCGGTCGAGGCGTGGCATGCGGCCCAGCCTAACGATCGCGCGGCGCGGTCGCCCTGCCGGGCGTTTACAGGCGGTCGACGATGCGCAGGTGGAACGCCTCGCCGGTGTCGGCGCTGAGCGATGCCAGGACGGCGACACAGTCGCGTGCACCGACGGTGACACGAAGTGTTCCCCGGCCGCCGCGTCCGGCTAGACGGCCGCCCAACCGGCCGAGCGCTGAGCGCGGCTGCGCGAACACCGACACCTGATGGGTGCCCGGCGGCACCGACACCACGACGGATTCGTGCCACGGGACCGGCTGCTCCACCCCGTCGATCGCCAGGTAGGCGTCGCTGGCGCGCCGCACCATCCACCCGGGCGACGTCGCATGCCGGACCGCGACCTGCATGGTCGCCCACGTGGTGGGGCCCGACGTGACCTCGGTGGTCGGGGTCTGGTCGGTCGCACACTTGGAGGTCCTCACCGACCCATCATGCGCGCGAGTGGGTGACGCTCGGCACATTCCGGGAAAACCAGCGTCGTGGAGGGTCGGCGATTCGCTCACGGCAATGGTGTTCGCGCAGAGTGCTGTTTTTCCGCTGCAAAACGAGAGGCCCGGCCCCCTGAGGAGGGGACCGGGCCTCGGAAGTGCCTTCAGCCAGGCGGCCTACTCGTAGGTCTCGCCGGCCTCGGCCTTGGCGATCAGGGAGGTGGGTGGGGTGAACTGCTCGCCGTACTTGGCGGCCAGCTCCTGCGCGCGAGCCACGAAGGCCTTGGGACCACGGAGACCGGCGGCCGCCGTTCCCTCGCCACCCTCGTAGCCGTTGATGTACTGCAGCACGCCGCCGGTCCAAGCCGGGAAGCCGATGCCGAAGATGGAACCGATGTTGGCATCCGCGACCGAGGTGAGCACGCCCTCGTCGAGGCAGCGGACCGTCTCGATCGACTCCGCGAACAGCATGCGATCCTTCATGTCCTGGAACGGGATCGGCGTGGAACCGGAGTGGTAGTGCTCCCGGAAGCCCGGCCAGAGACCGGTCCGCTTGCCGTCGGTGTAGTCGTAGAAGCCCGCGCCGTCCTTGCGCCCGGTGCGTCCGTTGTCCACCATCCAGTCCACGACCGCAGTCGAACCATGCTGCGGCACAGGCTGTCCGGCGGCCTCGAGCGCGGCGAAGGTCTCCCTGCGGATCTTCTGCGGCAGCGTGAGAGTCAGCTCGTCCATCAGCTGCAGCGGCGGCGCCGGGTAGCCGGCCTGCGATCCGGCCTGCTCGATCAGGACGGGATCGACGCCCTCGCCCACCGCGGCGATGGCCTCGTTGATGAAGGTGCCGATCACCCGGGAGGTGAAGAAACCGCGGCTGTCGTGCACCACGATCGGGGTCTTCTTGATCTGCAGCGTGTAGTCGATCACCTTGGCCAGCACCGCATCCGAGGTCTTCGCACCACGGATG
>CAJCHX010000642.1 GCA_903970215.1 Acidobacteriaceae bacterium | reverse complement strand
GGCCCCGTAGGCGGGTAGTCGTCACCGGTCTCCGCTAACCTCCCGCCCATGACCGACACCGAAGCCAAGTCTGGGCGGCCGGCATCGTCTCGCGCGACGCCGGCGTACGCCACCCTTTCCAGCCCCTACCTGCTGATGATGGTCGCCCTGTTCGTGGGCGTCATGCTCATCTCGAACATCACCACGTCCAAGGCCGTCTTGTTCGCGCCGTCCCTGCATCTCGACATCCTCGGGCTGCACATCGACGGGATCGCGACCGACGGCGCCTTCTACCTCTTCCCCCTCGCCTACGTCCTCGGCGACGTGATCTCCGAGGTGTACGGCTTCCGGGCGATGCGCCGGGTGATCCTGGCCGGCTTCACCATCCTCGCGCTCGCCGCCTTGTGCTTCTGGCTCACCGCAAAGCTGCCGGCCTCGCCCGACTGGCACAACGAGGCCGCCTTCGACACGATCGCCGGGGTCGTCCCCCGCTTCCTCATCGCAGGACTGGCCGGCTACCTGTTCGGCGAATTCATGAATTCGTACGTATTGGTCAAGATGAAGGCGCTCACCGGCGAGAAGATGCTGTGGTCCCGGCTCCTCGGCTCCACGGTGGTCGGCGAGTTCTTCGACACGCTGGTCTTCTGCTCGATCGCCGCACCGGCTCTCGGATTCACCAGTCCAGGACAGTTCCTCAATTACACGATTCTGGGATTCGTCTGGAAGACGCTGGTCGAGATCATGATCATGCCGATCAGCTACGTGGTCTGCTGGCACGTCAAACGCAGCGAGCCTTCGTATCAAGCCGCCCTCCGAGGCCAGAACCTTCCCAGTCGTTCGGTGCTATAATGGCCGGATGCACGGTTCCACCGCGGGGCCGTGTATTGCTGCATTTATGGGGTGGTGCCGCAGGTCGGAGGCCACATCGGACGGCCGCCGACCGAAGTGCCGCACTACCCGAGAAGACTGTGCCCGAGACGAACGAAACGGAAGTGACGAGATGACGGACACTCAGGTGACCTGGCTGACCCCCGAGTCGCACGAGCGCCTCAAGAACGAGCTGAGCGCGTTGATCGCGAACCGGCCCGTCATCGCCGCGGAGATCAACGAACGCCGCGAGGAGGGTGACCTCAAGGAGAACGGCGGTTACCACGCGGCGCGCGAGGAGCAGGGGCAGCAGGAGGCGCGCATCCGCCAGCTGCAGGAGCTACTGAACAACGCGAAAGTGGGCGAGGCCCCCGCACAGTCGGGCGTCGCCCTGCCCGGTTCGGTGGTCAAGGTCTACTACGACGGCGACGAGTCGGACAGCGAGACCTTCCTCATCGGCACCCGCGAGGAGGGCGCGCAGGACGGGCGGCTCGAGGTCTACTCGCCCAACTCCCCCCTCGGCCACGCACTGATCGACGCGAAGGTCGGCGAGACCCGCGAGTACAACATCCCGAGCGGATCGACGATCAAGGTCACTCTGGTCAGCGCGGAGCCGTACCACTCCTGATCGTGGTGTGGACGAACCCGGACCGCGTGCGCTACTGCGCGGTCCGGGTTCCGGTTCGAGTACCCAGCAGTTCGCTCACCGTCACGAACACGTAGCCCTTCTGGCTGAGTGCGGTCAACGCCTCGTCGAGGCCCGTGGCAGATGTGGGAAACGTATCGTGCAACATCACGATCTGGCCGGGCTTGGCCCGCTCGATCGCCGCGGCGATAGCCCCGGCGTCGTTCTGGTAGCTGTAGTCCTGCGTGTCCAGGTCCCATAGCACCTGCGTAAGGCCCTCCCGCTTGCCCGCCGCGACCACGTCCGGCGCCGTGTGACCGCCCATCGGGCGGAACAGTGTCGGTTCGATTCCCGTCGCCGAGCGAACAGCGTCGTCGGTCTGTTGGAGTTCGGACTCCTGATCAGCCGCCGACAACGTCGTCAGATCCGCTTGCGACCAGGTGCCGTTGGCCACCTCGTTGCCAGAGCCGGCGATCGCCGCGACGACGTCGGCGTTCTGCGCCACCTGCTCGCCGGTCACGAAGAACGTCCCCTTGGCACTGTGCGCACTGAGGACCTGCAGGAACTGCCGGGTCGCCGACCCTGGTCCGCCCGAGAACGTCAACGCGATGCATTTGGCCACCGCGCAGTTCGGCGATGCGGCAGAGGTGTAGATAGGCACATCGGGCGCGGTGGTGACGATGGTGGTGGTGGTCGTCGGCGCCTGGGCGCCGGCCGCGTCGTCGGTCGGCGGGGCGTCGGTGGGCGGGGAGGTAGGCGGCGCGGGCGTAGCGGTGGTCGTGGGACTGGGCGACGCTGTCGGCTTAGGGGCCGGTCGAGGCGGCGGCGGGGGCGCGCCGTGGGTGGGCGACGGCGCCGGCGGCATCGGCGGAACCACCACGACATGCGGCGGCGGAACCTCCACGGTCTTGGTGATCACCACCGGAGCAGCGGGCGACGGCGGACGGGGCGCGCTGCTGGTCTGGCCCAGCGGGTGGGCACCCGGGTCGGCTCCGATTCCAGGTGCCGCCGACGCGCCCGACGGCGGCGCGTCCGCCCCGGCTTCGAAGGACTCGCTCGGCACTGAGTCGTAATGCAGCCCCTGCCCCTGTTGAACGGGATCGCCCGAGGTCAGCGTGCAGGCTGCAGCGATCGCAGCCGCGACCACGACCACGCTTCCGCCGTACGCACAGTTGCGTACTCTCCTGCTCTGCTTAGGCCTCAAAGTCCACTCCAGACACTTACGCCACTCCATACAACACGCACCACAGTAATCCCAGTAGCGACGCGCGCGAAAGTTGAGTGCGGTCAGCGAGACCGTTTCGTTACCAACGGGACGATCCCGCGGGCGCATACGGGCCCGTAAGACGGCCCTCGCACGAGATCAGGAGAGAGCGTTGTCCAGGTCTGCGAGCAGGTCGGCGATGTCTTCGATGCCGACGGAGAGGCGCACCAGATCGGCGGGGACCTCGAGCTGCGAGCCGGCGGTGGACGCGTGCGTCATAGCGCCCGGATGCTCGATCAGTGACTCGATTCCGCCGAGCGACTCGGCCAACGTGAACACCTCGGTGCGCGCACACAGCCGCCGTGCGGCCTCTTCGCCGCCGCGTAGTCGCACCGACACCATGCCGCCGAACCGCTTCATCTGGCGCGCGGCCACGGCGTGGTTGGGGTGTGATTCGAGGCCCGGGTACAGCACCCGGGACACCTCGGGCCGACCGGACAGGAACTCGGCCACCGCCTCCGCGTTGTCGCAGTGCCGATCCATCCGCACCCCGAGCGTCTTGATGCCGCGCATCGTCAGATACACGTCGAACGGGCCGGGCACTGCGCCGGATCCGTTCTGCAGGAACGCCACGTCGGCATCCAACTGCGCGTCGTTGCAGACCAGGGCACCGCCGACGGTGTCGCTGTGCCCGCCCAGGTACTTGGTGGCCGAGTGCAGGACTACGTCCGCATCCAGCGCTAGCGGAGTCTGCAGGTAGGGGCTCGCGAAGGTGTTGTCGACGACGATGCGTGCGCCGGCATCGTGTGCCACCCCGGCGATCGCCTCGATGTCAGCGATGTTGAGCAGCGGGTTGGTGGGCGTCTCGACCCACACCAGCTTGGTATTCGGCCTGATCGCCGCACGTACCGCGTCGGGGTCCGTGACGGGCGCCGGGGTGTGCTCGATCCCCCACTGCGAGAACACCTTGTCGATCAGCCGGAACGTGCCACCGTAGGCGTCGTCGGGGATCACGAGGTGGTCGCCGGGCCGCAGCGTGGCCCGCAGGATCGCGTCGGTCGCCGCCATGCCGGACGCGAACGCCCGGCCGAACGTGCCTCCTTCGATGGCGGCGATGTTCGCCTCGTACGCCTGCCGAGTGGGATTACCGGTACGTGCGTACTCGAAGCCGCCCCGCATCCCGCCGACGCCGTCCTGCTTGAACGTCGAGCTGGCATAGATCGGAACGTTGACCGCGCCCGTCAGCGGGTCGGGGTCGTAACCGGCGTGGATCGCGGTGGTGGAGAATCCCTTCGCCGCGTAGCGGTCGGCTGCGCTCTTGTGTTCGCTCACGTCCAGTACCTACTTCTTGCCGTGGGAGATGAAACCGAGTACGTCGTGCCGGGTGATCACACCGACAGGTTTGCCGTCGTCGACCACCATCAGCGCGTCGGACTCCCCGAGCGCCGTCATCGCCGCGCTCACCGGCTCGCCCGATCCGATCAGGGGGAAGGCCGGCCCCATGTGCTTGGCCACCGGATCGGCGAGCGTGGCGCGCCCCTCGAACACAGCGGACAGCAACTCGCGCTCGGTCACCGCTCCCGCGACCTCGCCGGCCATGATCGGCGGCTCCGCGCCGACCACGGGCATCTGCGACACGCCGTACTCACCGAGGATCTCGATGGCGTCGCGGATCGTCTCGGAGGGATGCGTGTGTACGAGATCGGGCAGCTCGCCCGACTTGCCGCGCAGCACGTCGCCGACCAAGGCCTCCTGCTGCTTCGGGTCGAGCGGGCTACGCAGGAAGCCGTAGCTGCTCATCCACTTGTCGTTGAAGATCTTCGAGAGGTAACCGCGACCGCCGTCGGGCAGCAGCACGACGACGACCGCGTCGGGGTCACGTTCCGCGACCCGCAGCGCGGCAACGACCGCCATGCCGCACGACCCACCCACCAGCAGCCCCTCCTCACGCGCCAGTCGCCGGGTCATCTCGAACGAGTCGGCGTCGGACACAGCGATGATCTCGTCGGGGATGCTCGCGTCGTACGCCTCCGGCCAGAAGTCCTCACCCACGCCCTCGACCAGGTAGGGCCGACCAGTGCCGCCCGAGTAGACCGAGCCCTCCGGATCCGCGCCGATCACCTTGACGGCCCCGTTCGAGACCTCCTTGAGGTAGCGGCCCGTGCCGGTGATGGTCCCGCCGGTCCCGACACCTGCGACGAAGTGGGTGATCGTCCCGTCGGTATCGCGCCAGATCTCGGGGCCGGTGGTCTCGTAGTGCGACGCCGGACCGTTGGGATTCGAGTACTGGTTGGGCTTCCAGGCGCCCTCGATCTCGCGCGTCAGCCGGTCGGAGACGTTGTAGTAAGAGTCGGGGTGCTCCGGCGCGACCGCCGTAGGGCAGACGACCACGTCGGCGCCGTAGGCACGCAGGACGTTCCGCTTGTCCTCGCTGACCTTGTCGGGGCACACGAACACGCAGTGGTAGCCGCGCTGCTGGGCGACGATCGCCAGCCCGACGCCCGTGTTGCCGGAGGTGGGCTCGACGATGGTGCCGCCCGGCCGCAGCTCGCCCGATGCCTCAGCGGCCTCGATCATCTTCACCGCGATGCGATCCTTGCTGCTGCCCCCCGGGTTGAGGTACTCGACCTTCGCGGCCACCAGGCCCGAACCGGGTTTGACGACGGAGTTGAGGCGGACCAGCGGTGTATCGCCGATCAGCTCGGAGACGTGTCCTGCGATGCGCATGGCCCCAATACTCCCATTCCGCAAAGGACCGTCCCCCGAGCGCCCCCGCCGCGGTCGAGCAGCCCCGGTCACCCCGGCGCACGCGGGGAAACCCGTCGACCGATTCCGGCGATTGCGTGCTCGGCCGCGCTGTCGTGTCTGCGTGCCGACGGCGTCTAGATTGGAGGTATGGGGTACACCCGAGGACGGGCCGCGCGGGATGCCGTACGGGCCTCCGTCGCCGCGGCCGGCGGCGCTGGTGCGACGTGGGCCGCATACACACTGCTCAGCGAGCAGGCCAAGGCCGCACGCACCGTGATCCCCCACCGCACCGATACCGCTCCGTCGAAAGACGGTGTCTACGTGCCGGGCCAGGACCGGGTCGAACGAGCGAGCGCCGACCATCCCGCCGATATCCGCCTGATGGTCTTCGGCGACTCGACCGCCGCCGGACTGGGCGTCGACGATGCCGAGTTCACGCCCGGGGTGCTGTTGGCCCGGGGACTCGCCGCAGAGACCGGAAAACGTGTGCGGCTGTCGACGAAGGCCATCGTCGGCGCCACGTCGCGGGGCCTGGGCGGCCAGATCGACGCGATGCTCATCGCGGGTCCGCCCCCCGACGTCGCCGTGATCCTGATCGGCGCGAACGACGTGATCTCCCTCAACTCGATCGAGGCGTCGGCGCGGCGCCTGGGCCGGGCGGTCCGCCGGCTGCGGGACGAGGGCGCCGCCGTCATCGTGGGCACGTGCCCGGATATCGGGGTGGTCCGAGCGATCCCACAGCCACTACGTTCGTTGATTCGCACCTACGGCCTGCGTCTCGCTGCCCGGCAACGCGCGCACGTGCTGTCCGCCGGTGGCCGTCCCGTGCCGCTCGCGGACCTCTTGGCACCGGAGTTCCTCCAGGCACCGGAGACCATGTTCTCCGCCGACCACTTCCATCCGTCCGCGGCCGGATACCAGCTCGCGGCCAAGCTGCTGTTGCCAGAGGTGCTGGCGGCCGTGGGTGAGTGGCGGGGACCGCTGCCGAAGCCGCCCGAGGTCTCCCGCGCCGCCGAAGCAGAACGCCTCGCAGCCCGCGTGACACGCGCGCTGCGAGGCGTCAAGCACGGCGGCATCAGCCCTGAGGGCTCACCGACCGGTCGGTAGGGTGCGTCGGTCGGCTACCGGCTGTCGTACAGGTAGCTGAGCAGACGCAGGATCTCGAGGTACAGCCAGACCAACGTCACTGTGAGGCCGAGGGCCACACCCCAGGCAGCCTTCGCCGGCGCTCCCGCGCGGATCAGCTGGTCGGCCTGGTCGAAGTCGATCAAGAAGCTGAACGCGGCGATGCCGATGCAGACCACCGAGAACACGATCGCGAGCGGTCCACCGTTGCGCAGCGGGCCGCCGTCGTGACTGAACAGGCCGATCACCAGGTTGCCCAGCGCGAGCGCAACCACGCCGAACATCGCAGCCACCAGCATCCGCGTGAAGCGCGGAGTCACCCGGATAGCGCCCGTCTTGTAGACGACGAGCATGCCCACGAACACGCCGACGGTGCCGAGCACGGCCTGCGCGATCAGTGAGCCCGCGTTGACCCCCTTGACCACCCAGTTCGCGAAGACGAATGAGGCCGAACCGACAAACAGACCCTCGAGAGCGCCATAGGCGAGGACCAATGGGGCGCTGTCCGTCTTGCGGCCGAACGACGCGATCATCACCAGGGCGAGGCCACCGAGGGCACCGATCAGGGTGAGCGGTGTCGCCAGACCGGGCACCGCAAGAATCGCGCCGTACGCGACCACCGCGGCGACGATCAGCACGCCGAGCGTGGCTGCCGTCTTGGTGACCACGTCGTCGATCGTGATGGCCCGGGTGCCGATCCCCTGCTGCGAGTACGGCCCCTGAGCGTACGGCTGCGGGACCTGCATGCCCTGCGCCATCGGCGCCGTCCCAGCGCCGAAGCCGCCTACGTTCTGATAGCCCTGTCCGGGGTATCCCTGCTGATAGCCAGGGGCCTGCGGCCCACCGACCTGTGGCTGTCGGTTGCCGCGCATGAGATTGCGCAGAACCGGGTTACTGCTCTCCCGCACCGTCTCGGTCCTTTCTCGAGCGGACCACTTTGATGGGTGGCCCGGAGTGAGGTCTCGGACCGCCGACGGCGGCCGATGACCTCATTCTGGTCAACGAACGTGGATCGTGGCGAGTTCCGGTCGAAACGCCCGCCACGCCCACGCGCTTTACCAACACCTTAACAAAACCGGCGACGTCAGGTCGGATCCACGCAGTTCACCCAGGTCAGGCGGCAGGACGGTCGAGGAGCTCGTACACCCTGGCCCGCAGATCGGCCACCGGCACCATCGTCTCGACCGCCGCCCGGACAGCGTCATCGTCACTGCGGAGGATGCCGATCAGCACGTGTTCGCACCGGATCATCGAATCCTGGCGGGCAATCGCCTCGCGCAGGCCCAACGCGAGGGCGTCCTTGGCGCTCGCCGCGAAGGGGATGTGCCCGGTTCGGAACCGGCGGCGGATCGGCCGCCGGATATCGAGGCCGAACCGGTCTGCCACCGCGTTCGCCACCGCGTCGAGGTCGATGCCGATCCCGCGCAGTGCCTCCGCGTCGGAATCGGTGAGAACGCGGTCCGCGGCGGCGGCGCGGACGCCGTCGACGGTGAGCCCGGCGTCCTCCAGCACGCGCCGCGCGTCGCCGGCCAGCCCGCTGAGCACACCGATCAACAGATGGGTCGCGGTGATCCTGTCGGCGCCGTGATCCCTGGCCTCCTCTTGGGCCAGGACCACCGCCGAGCGGGCCTCTCGGGTGAATCGTTCGAACATGGTCGCCTACTTTCCATACTTCTTGTGTACGGCTTGGCGAGACACCTCGAGGTGCCGAGCGATCTCCTGCCAGGACAGACCGCGCTGCCGGGCGTTGGCGACCTGAGCCGCCTCGAGTTGATCCGCAAGCCTTCTGAGAGCGACGACGGCTCGAAGTCCCTGTGCGGGATCCTCGGACGCCGCCGATGCGATGAGGGTGGGTGGTGAGCTCACACTGTCAATGTAGGTTGACGCGGTATCGCTGTCAACCTACATTGACAGCCGATCGGAACTGCGTGCACGACACCGCGGACGACGGGATACCCTCGATCGGCCCGCCCCCATAGCCCAATCGGCAGAGGCATCGGACTTAAAATCCGCAGAGTCAGGGTTCGAATCCCTGTGGGGGCACAGGTCAGACTCACCAGACGACGACGTATGCCTCGGACTTGCGGCTTGGCGGTGAGGCGCGCTTCTACGCGGCCTGCTTGCTGTCGGTCACACCTAGGATCCGCACGCAGGGTTCGGGGTCCGGGCGGTAGTTGGCGAGCGTCGGTCGGAACGCGCACAGGGTCGGACTGCTGTGGTTCGCCGTGCCCATCGAAGCCTTGAATGCGAGGAATCGAGCAGCCCTGTCGTAGCGTTGGCGTATACACGGATCCAGGGGGATACTGCACAACGGCATCCACAGGGTTGTCTACAAAGGGAAGGAGTAACAGCGATGGCTAACGTCACGGATGTCGCTGCGTACATCCTCACCTCGATGGCCCCCGACACACCGATGGTTACCAGAAAGCTTCAGAAGCTGACCTACTACGCACAGGCATGGAGCCTCGCGTGGACTGGGGCGCCGATGTTCGTTGAGGACATCGAGGCGTGGCGGGATGGGCCGGTCGTCCGGCGGTTGTACGCCGAACATCACCACCAGTGGACTGTGACGTCGGTCCCAGCGGGTGACGCCCATCGTCTCGACGATGATCAGCGGAAGGTCATCGACGCCGTTCTCGCGCACTACGGGCCGTTTGACTTCAGCGTCTTGACGGAGTTCACCCACCGTGAGCGGCCGTGGATCGATGCGAGGCGCCACCTTCCGCCGGGAGCACACAGTCAGAATCGGATACCAGTTGCGGCGATGAAGGCGTACTACTCGGCACTCGGCATCGACGGATACGGTCCGCAACAGCCTCCGTCGCTGCGCACCGTGTCCGTGGGTGCGGCGCAGATCGAAGTCGGCCTGAGCGAAGATCTTGCAACCTGGAGTGACTCTCTGGACTGGCTCGCTGTCAGGTGATCGCGCGTCTCTCTTGCGAGGCGGTCGCGGCGATCAACGTGGCACTGACCGGAAAAGAGCATAGGCTGCTCGACCTCGGCAAGCTAGAGGCCGCGGTCGAGCAGCCGTTCGTTACCTTCGGAGGTGCCGATCTCCATGGGACCTTGCACATGAAGGCGGCGGTTCTGGCGCGAGGGCTGGTTGCCGGGCACCCATTCATGGACGGGAACAAGCGGACAGCGCTCCTGGCATGTTTGCAGATGCTGCGCCTCAACGGATCGGAAGTCGACAGAGCGCGAATGACCCGTACCGAAGCGGGCGAAATGACTCTTGGTCTGGCCGTAGGGACCGTGACAGTCGAGGTATTCGCGAAGTGGCTGGTGAACCCGGCGTGACCCAACACGATGACGCCCGCCCTCGACGCCGCTACTATCACCAACGATCGCCGGTCAGGTCGGTGACTTCTTCTCCGCGGCGATCTTGTCCTCCAGTGCGCGCATCTCCGCGCGCCGGCGGGCGTCTGATCCAGCGAACCATTCACTCAGGGCGGCGTTGTCCTCGCCGGACCACCGCCAAGCGGTCTCGTCATCATCTTCGGCGACCAACAGATGCGGATGCGCCGCCAGGAACTCGGGAAGAAGCTTCCCTCGCTCCCCAGTCTGCTCGAAGTGCAACGCAACGATCCGAGTCGAGTGTCCCGAACATGTCAGATGCCCCAACACGTCGCCCCACGCCGAGTCACCGCAGCTCGGTCGAGTTCGCTGACGGCGTCGAATGGAATCAGAGCGCTGACGCGCGGCGCCGGGTCCAGACCGGCGCAACGGGCAAATCACGACGAACAACCCGAAATGCCGAGCCCGCCACACCCAACAGGAAGCTAGACGCTACATTCCTGGCATGAATATTCTTCGCAACAGCACAGTCGCCGTCCTCGCCGCCGTCGCCCTGTCCACCGTCCCGATGGCCGCCGCCCACGCGGCCACCCCCACTGCCGGGCAGTTCTGTTCCAAGAAGGACGCCGGCAAGACCGGGTCCAACCACGGCCATAAGCTCAAGTGCACTAAGAACGGCAAGGTCTACCAGTGGAAGGCGTAGTAGCACGATCCCGGTAACGCCCTGTCGCCCGCGCGCAGACCAGCGCAGCGGGCGACAGGGTGACCTCACTCAGGCTGCGCGGGCCGCGAGTCGACCAGCCGGGTCGTATACGCGCGTGATAGTCCCGAACTTCGACTCGACGCGGGCAACCGCGGTGGCCCACTGCTCCGGATCGGTGAGATCCGCGATCAACGGATACACACCGTGGTTCATCACAGATACCACATGCCGAAAGTTCTGACCGATGGCGGTCACGTGCGCCCCGGTTGCCACCAGTTCTCCGACCAGATCGGCGGTGTCTGCCGTTCCGTCGAGCACAACCACGATGTTCTGCATGTCAGCTCCTTCGTCCGTTGATTGAAGCTAACTGCACATTGCTGCGTGGTCGCTACAAACAGGCTGTGTTGTTGTCAACAGCCGGTTAACTTTAGTGTACAAGACCCATTGCGACGCCGTCGAGGATGTCGTGCTCCGACACCAGCAACTCAGTGATTCCTGCGGCCGCCAGCCGGCGCGCCACCAGCAGGGCCACCAGCGCGCCGCCACCGATCACGTCGGCGCGACCGGGATGCATCGGCCCGAGCGTGGCCCGCTGCGCGGCACTCATCCCGATCAGCCGTCGACACAACGAGATCAGCTGCTCGATCGGCACCCGCGAGCGATGGATCCGCGCGGGGTCGTACGTGGTCAGACCGTGCGCGAGCGCGGCGAGGGTGGTGAACGTCCCGGCCACGCCCACCCAGGTGCGGGCAGTCTCGATCGGGACGCGATGCGCTGCCACCTCGAGCTCGGCGACGACGATGCCCCGGCCTCGGTCCACCTCCTTGTCGGTCGGCGGATCGCTGGTGAGTGCGCGCTCGGTGAGCCGGACGCATCCGATATCGGCCGAGTACGCGTGGGTGACGACTCCTTCGGTGCCCAACACCAGTTCGGTGGACCCGCCGCCCAGGTCCGTCACCAGGATCGGGTCCGCGGCGTCGAGACCCGCCACAGCGCCGCGGAACGACAGCCGCGCCTCCTCGTCACCCGCGATCACGTCTGCACAGGCCCCGGGCTGCACGTGACCGAGCAACGTGCGGGTCATCGCGAAGAACTCGTCGCGGTTGCGCGCATCCCGCGTGGCGGACGTCGCGACCATCCGGATCCGCGTGGCACCCAGCGCCCGCGCGGTCGCCACGTAGTCGGCCAGCGCGTCCCGGGTCCGCGCCAGGGCATCGGGAGCGAACTCGCCTGTGGCGTCCACGCCCTGCCCGAGCCGGACGATCCGCATCTCCCGCGTCAACTCGGTCAGCGAACCGTCAGCCTCGGCGCGCGCCACCAGCAGGCGGATGCTGTTGGTGCCACAGTCCACCGCTGCGACCACCTCGCCGGTCACGACCGCTCCCCCGAATCGATTGCCGCCCAGTCGAACCGGGGCTCCGGCCAGTCTGCAGGAATCGCGTTGCCACGCAGTCCCTCTGCCGCCGCGAGCGCAACGGCCTCGTCTCCCAGCCACACGGTCCCGGGCCCCTTGGCCAGCGCGTACGCCATCAACACGTGCAGGCACTTGACCCGATCCGGCATTCCGCCCCCGGTGAAATCCGTCCCCAGATCCTCGAGCGCGTTTCGCTCCTCGAGGTAAGCACGGTGCGCCGCATGGTAATTCGCTGCCACCGCGGCGTCGGACG
>CAJCHX010000641.1 GCA_903970215.1 Acidobacteriaceae bacterium | reverse complement strand
CCGACTCGAGCGCGCCGACCACGGTCGGCGCCTCCTCGGGCCCGGCGAGGAGGCCGACACCGTCGTCGTCGTAGACGGTGGGCGTCGTGTTGGGGCGGCACTGGGCGATGCAGACCATCTGCAGACCGTGGTCGGCAGCGTCGGACTCTGCGGGGCCGTCCGCTGCCACCCACAGTCGCAGGTCGGCGAACGAGAGGTCGGCTAAGAGTTGCCACTCGCCCACCACACGCTGCAACCGCCGGGCGGCACGCCCCGGCAGGTCGGTGTGGATCGCGAGGAGGTCGGCGAGGGAGGCCACCGGTCAGGAGATGGTCGCGATGAGGTCGCCGGCGCGGATCCGATCGTCCTTCGCCACCGCGACGGAGCGCACCGTGCCCGAGACCTCGGCCAGCACCGGGATCTCCATCATCATCGACTCGAGCAGCACGACGGTGTCCCCCTCGCGCACGTGTTGCCCCGGAGACACGACCACCTCCAACACCGTGGCCACGATCTCGGCCCGCACTTCCTCGGCCACTGGGGCACCCTCCATCGGAGCATTTTTGTCTGGCGTTCTGTTGCCATGAAACAATAGCCGTCGGTGCTCGTACTCATTAGGCAGGAAGGAGAACGCTATGGGTAAGCGTGGAAGGAAGAAGCGCGCGCGTAAGAAGAACGCTGCGAACCACGGCAAGCGTCCCAACGCCTGACCGTATGCCAGCGGCCCGCCCGCGACTGACGTCGCAGGCGGGCCGTTTCGCTGAGAACGGGCGGACTACTGCTCGCCCGCGGGCCGGTAGCGGATCACGGTCTGCTCGAACTGGACCGTCAGTCGCTGCCGCAGACCTTCGGGGGCGTGTTCGCCACCGCACTTGCGGCCGACCATCGACTTGATCTGCTGCTCTATCCCGTAGTGCTCCAAGCACTGCGAACAGCTGTCGAGGTGCGCCTGTAGCCGTCGCTTGGCATCGGCATCACACTCGTTGTCGAGCAGGAGCCACACATCCACCATCACGGCGGAGCAGTCGAGCTCCTCGTCGGGGTTCCCGCCAGACGAATACGTTCCAGTCATTTCGCCACCTCCTGCTGCTCGCCGGAGCGACGCATGAATCCGCGCTCGCGAGCCACGTCTGCGAGCTGCTCACGGAGCTGCCGACGCCCGCGATGCAGGCGCGACATCACGGTCCCGATGGGCGTGCCCATGATCTCCGCGATCTCCTTGTACGGGAAACCCTCGACGTCGGCGTAATAGACGGCCATCCGGAACTCCTCGGGCAGCGCCGCGAGCGCAGCCTTGATGTCGTTGTCCGGCAGCGCATCCAACGCCTCGATCTCCGCCGACCGCAGTCCCGTCGAGCTGTGCTCGGCGTTGGCTGCCAGCTGCCAATCGGTGATCTCCTCAGTCGGGTACTGCGCAGGCTGGCGCTGCTTCTTCCGGTACCCGTTGATGTAGGTGTTGGTCAGGATGCGATACATCCATGCCTTGAGATTGGTGCCGCGCTTGAAACTCGAGAATGCGCTGTACGCCTTGACGTACGTCTCCTGGACCAGATCCTCCGCATCTGCGGGATTGCGCGTCATCCGCAGCGCAGCCCCGTACAGCTGATCGAGGAGTGGCAGCGCGTCGGCCTCGAACCGGGCGGTCAGCTCAGCGGGCGATTCGGGCTCCGCCGCTTCCACAGGATCGGGGGCCGGGCTGTCCCCGGGCTCCGCATCGACGGCCCCGAGCGCCTCCTCGCGCGGCGCTTCACCGTCCGCCGCCGCTGAGTTCGTCGTCTCCTCGTCCGCCATGTCGATCAAGGCTACCGGTCGCTCGAGAACAACAGTCGCTGCGCCCATAGCCGTCCTTCCGATCTCACGCCGATCCCCCGTCGGCTCAGTTCGCATACCCAGCTGTCACAACACATCGGGCTCTCGGGATGTTCCACCCGTTCCGGTCCGCAGCGACACAGCTCAGCGCGGGTTCGCGCAGAGCCCCGCAGGAGGTCCGCGCAGAGCCCCGCAGGAGGTCACCGCATGCCGCGCAGAGCTGACTGGCGACATGGCGTTGACTGGCGACATGGCCAAGAGATCACAGCGCCTCGCCACTCCCGCCATCGCCGCGCTCGCCGCCGCGGGCATCGAGTTCCGGCTGCACGAATATGCGCACGATCCGGCGGTCGCGTCGTACGGCGACGAGGCCGTCGCGGCGCTGGGAGCCGACCCGTCGGCGGTGTTCAAAACACTCGTGATCACCGACGGGAGCAGGTTCGGCGTGGCGATGGTGCCGGTCCCCACCCGATTGGCGCTCAAGGCCGCGGGCGCCGCACTCGGTCTGCACCGCCCGACGATGGCCGATCCGGCTGACGTCACCCGGCTGACCGGCTACGTCCTGGGCGGGGTCTCACCGGTCGGGCAGCGGCGGCGGCTCCCGACGGTGCTCGACGACACCGCCCTGGCACTCCCCACGGTGTTCTGCTCGGCCGGCCGGCGCGGTCTCGAGATCGAACTCGCGCCCGCCGACCTCGTCGCCGCGACCGACGCGATCACCGCAGTGATCGCCACCTCCTAACCCGAGGACGCCGGGCTCAGGAAGAGGCTGTTGAAGTAGGTTCGACGGTATGAGCACGTACCTCGTCACCGGCGGCACCGGTTTCATCGGCCGCAACGTGGTGACGCGGCTCGCCGCGGCAGACCACGACGCTACGATCTTCCTCCTCGTCCGAGACTCGTCCCTGGGCCGGTTCGAGCGGCTCATCGCCGAACTCGGTCCCGCGTCGGCACCGAAAGTGGTGCCGGTGCCGGGCGACATCGAGCTGCCGGGCCTCGGAATCGCTCGCGAGGACCTGCCCGCACATGTCGACCACGTGATCCACCTGGCCGCCGTGTACGACATGGACGCGCCCGCGGCCGAACAGGAGTCGGCCAACGTCGACGGCACCGCGCACACCATCGAGTTGGCCCGGCGGCTCGGCGCGACGCTGCATCACGTGTCGTCG
>CAJCHX010000640.1 GCA_903970215.1 Acidobacteriaceae bacterium | reverse complement strand
GCCACGCCCGAAGCGCTGCAGCTTGTACCTGTCGCGGTACAGCTTTCCGATGCCCTTGAACCCCTCCGGCCACACCGCGACCAGTTCACCGCGAGTGAGCAGCGCCTCGGCGTCGGCGTTGCACGCGATCGTGGCTCCCAGCTTGCGGGCCACTTCGCCGATCACCGGGTACTCGAAAGCCAGGTCGGCCGCGAGCAGCCGCAGGTGCCGCTGCCGCGGGTGGTTGTCGTGCACCGCCACCGCCGACATCAAGCCGTCCAGAGGGATCACGCCGGAGTGGTTGGCCACCAACAGTGCGCCACCGTCCACCGGAAGGTTCTCGACACCGGTGGCGTCCACGCGGAACCACTTGTCGTAGACGGGCCGCAGCGCAGGGAGCAGCACCGCGTCGGTGAGATGGGGATCGAAACCGAACTGGTCGATGTCGTAATCGCCGGTCATCCGCTCGCGGACGAAGGCCGCTCCACCCGCCACCTGGTCGGCCGCGCGCATCCGCCATCCCCGCTCGGGCTCGGCGGAGCCACCGACTCCCGGAACGGTGTCCGGCTTGAGCGGGTGCACCGTGGCGCGACGCGTGCGGTCCGGCTCCACGGTCATCGCGGAGGGGTGCCGCTGCTGGGCGCGCTCACGACCCGCGGCTCGACGCTGCGTGTCGATCGACACGGGCAGCTGAAGGACCTTCGCGTGCTGTCCTGTCTGTGCCTTCGTCATCAGGTCCCCACCGTCGCCAACCGTCTTGCCAGCGAGACCACCCGCTGTTCCGCTGCCGTTATCGATTCCACACTGATTGTAGGTTCCATGGGCCCACGCCGCGTGACGTCTTCCATTGCGGCGCGCGTCGTATATCGGGGCTCGAATCCCAGCTCGGCACGCATCCGCGAGGTGTCGAATGCATTGCCGAAGCACAGATAGTCCAGGTGCGCGCGCGATCCACTCAACGCCGGCCGCCCCCGGATCGCCGAGACCACCAGCCCGAATGCAGGCCGGACCACCGGTACCTCGATCCGCCCGGCGATCCGGACCGCCTGAGACATCGAGATCGCCCCATCGCCCGCGATGTTGAACGTCCCCGGCCGGCCGGCCAGCGCCGCGTGCTCGAGCGCACCGAGCGCATCGTCCTGATGCAGGATTTGCAGCCGCGCGTCGCGGCCGATGATCGTCGGCACCAGCGGACGTTCGAACAGCGAGCGGAACAGCGACTCCATGTTGGGGCCCAGGACGGGTGCGGTACGCAGGATCGTGAGTGTGATGTCCTGCCTGCGGCGCGCCATGCTGCGCGCATACGCCTCAGCGTCCAGCAGGTCGCGGGGGTGTCCCGACTGTGCGCCCGTGTCGATGACATCCTCGGTGAGCAACGACGGGCCCCGAGTCCGCGATCCGTATATCCAGGTGGACGAGCGCATCACGACCCGCTTGACCGTCTCCGACTTCTGGCAGGCGGCGAAGACCCGCATCGAACCGAAGACGATGGCGTCCTTGGTCGCACCCGACGGCCAGTGGGTGTCCATCACAGACGTCGCGGCATGCACCACGGTGTCGACGTCGTTCGTCGCCATG
Source organism: Acidobacteriaceae bacterium (assembly GCA_903970215.1). Classification (GTDB taxonomy): domain Bacteria; phylum Actinomycetota; class Actinomycetes; order Mycobacteriales; family Mycobacteriaceae; genus Tsukamurella. The sequence continues at coordinate 2,137 of CAJCHX010000640.1, read as the reverse complement.
ATCTTGCCGAAGATGTGGCTGCGGTAATCGGCCCGGATGAACTCGGCCGGTTCCATCCGGCGTCGCATGTTCTTGGTCGGGGGCACCGCATCGACGCCGATCACGCGCTCCACGTCGGATCGCTGCGCAAGCCGACGCACCAGGTAGCCACCGAGATAGGTGGAGGCGCCGGTCACCATCACCACACGCGGGGGCGCTGCTGGGGTGTCGGTCATCCACTCACCCTACGGCAGATACGCGAGAACCCGCCCGGTCACGGGCGGGTTCTCGCGCGAACTCACATGTACAGTGACCGCCACTCGCAAATGCGGTCGTGCAAGCGCCGAAGACTACTTGCCGAGCTTTCTACGCTGCACACGAGTGCGGCGGAGCAGCTTACGGTGCTTCTTCTTCGACATGCGCTTACGGCGCTTCTTGATCACTGAACCCATGGGTTCCTCACGTCTCTCGTCTCGACTCGGATGCTGGGTGCCTCGGCCCGCGACCGTCGATCCACACGGACCGGACCGCGTCGTTGCAGCAGGTGTCTACGATACCCGCACGTCACGCCGTCGGCGAAATCGCCCCTACCCGGCGTCGAAGTACGAGGTCTGCAGGTAGTCGTGCACAGCCTTCTCGTGCACGCGGAACGAGCGCCCCACGCGGACCGCGGGCAGCTCACCATTGTGCACGAGCCGGTACACGGTCATCTTCGACACGCGCATCAACGTCGCGACCTCCGCGACCGTCAGGAAGGAGGACCCGCCCCCGGCCTCGACGGCACCGAGCTCTGCGGGCTTCGTATTCTTGCTTCCGGTATCGAGATTCCTTGGTGCCATCTAATCCACTACCTCCGGCACGCATCGCGCCGCCGGCTTCCCCTCCGGCGGACCAGACACGCACGTGCTTCGAGCAGCTTAGCGGTACCAATGGGGAAATTGCGACGGGAGTGAGGCAGTCAGCTGCCCCGTCAGCGGGCCCCGAGTTCCTTCGAACGCTCCGCACACGCCCGCGTCGCAGCATAAAACGCAGGTCGTAGACCATTTTTCTCCAACTCACGGATCGCAGCCGCCGTCGTGCCACCGGGAGAAGTCACGCCCGCACGAAGTTCTGTGGGCGACGAAGAAGTCTCAACCATTAGTGCACCTGCACCCGCGATCGTCTCGGTCGCCAGTGTCGTCGCCTGCTCGCGGCTCAGTCCCAGGTCGACGCCCGCGTCGATCATCGCCTCTGCTACCAGGAACAAGTACGCGGGACCCGAACCGGAGAGTGCGGTCACCGCGTCCAGCTTCGACTCAGGCACCACCAGCACTCGACCGACGGCGCTCATCAGGTCGGCGACCACGCCGACCTGCGCCTCCGACGCCGACGTCCCCCCACTGACGCCGCTCATCGAACGCCCGACCAGCATCGCCGTGTTGGGCATGACCCGCACCACCGGCGTCCCCGCAGGCAGTGCCGCCTCGTACACACTGATCGGGACCCCCGCGGCCACCGACGCCACCAGCGGCGTTCCGGCTGCCGCGATATCGGGCAGAACGGCGTCCACCACATCAGGCTTGACGGCGATCACCGCGACATCGGCACCGGCCAGGCCCTCGCCGACCGTCGCCGCGGCGCGGATCCCGTACTTCTCGGCGAGTGCCGCGCGCCGCGCCGCGCCAGGCTCCACCACCGCCAACGTCTGGGGGTCGCGGCCCGCGGCGATCAGCCCGCCGACCAGCGCCTCTGCGATCCGGCCGCCGCCGATCAGGGTGATGTTCATGAGGCATCCTCGGTTGTCGGGATCTGGAGTCGGTCGGTAGGCAACATGGCCAGCTGCCTGGTACTCACCACGACGTGGCCCTCGGAGTCGACCACCAGGTGGTCCTCCTCGAACCAGCGCCGCCCCACCACAGACGCGGAGGCACGGAAACGCAGCCACCCCGGTGCCGGATGCCTACGCACCGTCGCCGTGAGGTGCAACGTCGGCGCCCATCCGAATGCGTGCAGGTTGGCGACCACCGGAATCGACACGTCACCCACCAGCAGCGCGAACAGAGCTCTCGCGTCCCCGTCGCTGCGCTCGCCGGTGTTGAACTCCCCGTCGCTGCGCTCGCCGGTGTTGAACTCCCCGTCGCTGCGCTCGCCGGTGTTGAACTCCCCGTCGCTGCGCTCG
>CAJCHX010000639.1 GCA_903970215.1 Acidobacteriaceae bacterium | reverse complement strand
ACAGGAACGGCTTCGCCGTCATCAGGTGCAGCTCGCGAAGCGGCTCGGCGTCGAACTCGCCGGCCGCGGCGAACAGCGTGCGCCCATCGGACAGGATCGCCTCGGCGGCCTTCACCGCAGTCACGGCGGCAGCGGCGTCCTTGTTCTTGCGCGCCTCCTTCTCAAGGCGCGGCAACGCCTTCTCGATGGTCTGGAGGTCAGCGAGGATCAGCTCGGTGGCGATCACCTCAATATCGGCGAGCGGGTCGACCTTGCCGGCCACGTGCACCACGTCCTCGTCGGAGAACACCCGCACCACCTGGCAGATCGCGTCGGCCTCGCGGATGTTGGACAGGAACTGGTTGCCCATCCCCTCACCTTCGGACGCACCCTTGACGATGCCCGCGATGTCGACGAACGACACCGTGGCCGGCAGGATCCGCTCCGATGAGAAGATGGCCGCCAGGCGAGCCAACCGCGGGTCGGGCAGGTTGACCACACCCACATTCGGCTCGATGGTCGCGAACGGGTAGTTCGCAGCCTCGACCTCACTGTTGGTCAAGGCGTTGAACAGGGTGGACTTGCCCACGTTGGGCAGACCGACGATTCCGAGGGTAAGGCTCACGGCCCGCAAGTCTACGGTCGCCCGCCGATTCGACCTCGAAACGGGCATCCGAGGCCTCCTGACGGGTCCGCCGCCGAGCCCGCAACGACCTCACGCTTCCATAACAAATCGCCCATTCCGCCCCATCATGGCGGTCGCTGGTGACACCATCTCGGGCAGTCGACGCGCCGCGTACGCCGATCCGGAGGTCATGAAGTGGCAGCACCCGTAGCACCGCTCGAACAGACGAATGGCGACGTCACCTACGTTCGCACCGACCCCTCGCTGCCCCCCGTCGCAGTGATCGACCGTACCCCCATCACCACCCGTCACAAGGTGGTGTTCGGCGTTATCGCGCTGGTCGGCGCCTTCGCTTGGGCGGTCATCGCGATTGCCCGCGGTGAGACCGTCAACGCGGTCTGGTTCGTCCTGGCGGCCATCTGCACCTACGTCGTGGGCTACCGCTTCTACGCGCGGCTGATCGAGCTGAAAGTCGTCCGCCCACGCGATGACCACGCCACCCCGGCGGAGGTGTTCGAGAACGGCACCGACTACATGCCCACCGACCGGCGAGTGCTGTTCGGGCACCACTTCGCCGCCATCGCGGGCGCCGGCCCCCTCGTGGGCCCTGTGCTGGCAGTGCAGATGGGCTACCTGCCCGGCACGATCTGGATCATCGTCGGGGCGCTGGTCGCGGGCTGTGTGCAGGACTACCTGGTGCTGTGGCTCGCCACCCGTCGACGCGGGCGCTCGCTGGGCCAGATGGTGCGCGACGAGCTCGGTCCGGTGGGCGGCGCTGCCGCGATCATCGGGATCACCTCGATCATGATCATCCTGATCGCGGTCCTGGGCCTGATCGTGGTGCAGGCCCTGGCGGTAAGCCCGTGGGGCGTGTTCTCCATCGCCGCCACCATCCCGATCGCGCTCTTCATGGGCGTTTACCTGCGCATCCTGCGGCCCGGCCGGATATCCGAGGTCTCCCTGATCGGGGTCGTCCTGATGCTGGCGGCGGTCATCGGCGGCCGGTACGTGGGCGAGACCTCCTGGGGCGCGTCATGGTTCGGCCTGTCCACGGTGGCTTTGTCGTGGGCGATCATCATCTACGGCTTCTGCGCCTCGGTGCTACCGGTGTGGCTGTTGCTGGCCCCACGCGACTACCTGTCGACATTCATGAAAGTGGGCACCATCGCCTTGCTGGCGATAGGCATCGTCGTCGCCCGGCCCGTCATGTCGGCCCCGGCGATCTCCGACTTCGCACATCGCGGCAACGGACCGGTATTCGCCGGGTCGCTGTTCCCGTTCCTGTTCATCACCATCGCCTGCGGAGCGCTCTCCGGCTTCCACTCCCTGATCAGCTCCGGAACCACGCCCAAGCTCCTCGAGAAGGAGGGGCAGATGCGCCTGATCGGCTACGGCGGCATGCTCACCGAATCATTCGTCGCCATCATGGCGTTGGTGACCGCATCCATCATCAACCAGCACCTGTATTTCGCGATCAACGCACCCGCCGCCAAGACCGGTAACGCGGCGGGCACCGCCGCGACCTACGTGAACGGGCTCGGGCTGGGCGGCGCGCCGGTCACCGGTGCCGACATCGCCCGGGCCGCATCGGATGTCGGCGAGAAGTCGATCGTGTCCCGCACCGGCGGAGCACCGACACTCGCGTTCGGTATGTCGGAGGTGCTGCAGCGGGTGTTCGGCGGGGCCGGCCTCAAGGCCTTCTGGTATCACTTCGCGATCATGTTCGAGGCGTTGTTCATCCTGACCACCGTCGATGCAGGCACGCGGGTCGCGCGGTTCATGCTCTCGGACGCGTTCAGCAACTTCGGCGGCCCCTTCAAACGCCTCCGCGACCCCAGCTGGCGGCCGGGCGCGTGGGGGGCGTCACTGGTCGTGGTAGCGCTCTGGGGCAGTGTGCTCCTGATGGGGGTCACCGACCCCCTCGGCGGCATCAACACGCTCTTCCCACTGTTCGGTATCGCCAACCAGTTGCTGGCGGCCATCGCCCTCACGCTGGTCTCCGTGGTAGTGCTCAAGCAGGGCCTGCTGCGCTGGGCATGGATCCCGTTGGTGCCCTTGGCGTGGGACCTGACCATCACCATGACTGCTTCGTGGCAGAAGATCTTCTCCGCCGACCCCAATGTGGGCTACTGGAAGCAGCACGCCCAGTACGCCGCGGCGCAGGCCGCCGGCAAGACCGCGTTCGGGTCGGCCAAGACGCCGCAACAGATCGACGCGGTGGTGCGCAACACCTTCATCCAGGGGACCTTGTCGATCGTGTTCGCGGTGATGGTGTTGATCGTCTTCCTGGTAGGCGTTTACGTCGGGATCCGTGTCCTGCGCGGCGGCGGACGTCCGCTCGCCGAGGATCCGGCCGAGCCGAGCCGGATCTTCGCGCCCCGCGGGCTGATACCTACCGCGGCCGAACGGAGCGTCGAGATCGAATGGGCCGCAACATCTCCCCCACGGCGATGAGCGGCGCAACGCTCCGCGTCTGCCGCCAGGTGGCCCGCTACGTCGGAGATGTGATGGGAGACACGCACTACGCGCGGTACGTCGCGCACCGTCGACGTTGCCACCCGGACGAGCCGGTGCTCTCCGAGCGCGAGTATTGGCGGGCGCGGCATGCGGCGGCCGGGCCCACGGTGCGCTGCTGCTGACGGTGTTCTGGTGGCCGGCAGCGGCCTCCGTTGCGTCCGATTCCCGCTAGCGGTGGTCGCGCAAGGCTGACATCGTTGAGGTCATGACAGCAGTGCAGACCGATCGGCGCTCCCCCGCGCAGCTTGATTTCGAGAGTTGCTACCGCGCCATCGCGAGCCGCGACCCTCGGTTCGACGGACAGTTCTACACGGCCGTCGCCACCACCGGCATCTACTGCCGTCCCTCCTGTCCGGCCACGACGCCGAAACCGCAGAACGTCTCGTTCCACCTCACGGCCGCGTCGGCGCAGGCCGCCGGGTACCGCGCATGCCGACGGTGTCTCCCGGATGCGGTACCGGGTTCGCCGCGTTGGAACCTCGAATCGGATCTGGCGGCACGGGCGATGCGTCTGATCGCCGACGGTGTCGTCGACCGCGACGGGGTGTCCGGGCTCGCCACGCAGTTGGGCTACAGCACCCGGCAACTGGGGCGCGTGCTCACCGCCGAACTCGGTGCGGGACCACTGGCGTTGGCCAGAGCGCACCGGGCCACCACCGCACGAATCCTCATCCAGTCGACTGCGATGCCGTTCTCCGACATCGCCTTTGCAGCCGGCTTCAGCTCGATCCGGCAATTCAACGACACGGTCGCGGAGGTGTTCGCCCGCACCCCGACCGAGCTTCGAGCCGCACACCGCCTGGCGCCGGCACCGCCGGGTGAGATCGCCATCCGGCTCCCGCTGCGGACACCGTTCGAATCCGACTGGTGTGCTTGGCTTCTCAGCGCGCACGCCGTGGACGGTCTGGAACACTTCGCCGGTTCCGAGTACACCCGGGTACTGGATCTGCCCGGCGGTCCGGCAGTCGCGACCGTGGACCTGGCGCCTGCCTCTCGGGGGCATCTACGGGCGGTGTTGCGGCTCACCGACATGCGAGACCTGACCGCTGCCGTCGCTCGCCTCCGACACCTGCTCGATCTGGATGCCGACCCGCTCGCCGTCGATACCGCACTCGGCGCGGACCCGCGGCTCACGCATCTCGTGGCCCGCCACCCCGGGCTCCGACTCCTCGGATCGGTCGACCCATCGGAATTGTTGCTGCGCACGATGATCGGGCAGCAGATCTCCGTCTCTGCCGCCCGCACCCATCAGTCCCGGCTCGTGGCCGCACTCGGTGCGCCTGCGGCCGATCCCCGAGGGCGGGTGTCGACGGCGTTCCCCACGGCGGCCACCGTGGCCGCACACGGTGCCGACGTGCTCACCGGGCCCCGCGCGCGGATCGCCGCGATCGTCGAGGCGGCCGGACGGATCGCCACCGGCGACCTGAACCTGCATGCCGGGCTCACGCGATCCGTTGTCCGCGAACGCCTTCTGGCCCTCCGCGGGGTCGGTCCGTGGACCGCCGATTACGTAGCCATGCGGCTGCTCGCCGATCCGGACACCCTGCTGGACACCGACCTCATCGTCCGGAGGGCGGCCGCGACCGCAGGCCTCGACATGAGTGAGAACCACTGGAGCCCATGGGCGAGCTACGTCTGCATGCACCTGTGGCGCAGCGCGGTCCAGCCCGATCCCTTGCCCGAACACGCGGTCTCCGACCACACAGGCCGCACCGCCACGACCACCGAGCCCGAGGAGCCCAGATGACCACGACAACCGCGACCACCGCGACCGTCGACACCCCTGTCGGAGCGTTCACCACGATCGTCGACACCGACGGGGCAGTGCTCGCCTCGGGGTGGACGGCCGACCCGGCCCAGCTGATCCCGCTGGTCCACGCGCGGCTACGCCCCACCGAGCTGCGGACCCTCGCGGATCTCGGGCCGGTGACGGCCGCCGTGGTCGCCTACCACCTCGGCGATCTCGGTGCTATCGACGACATCATCGTCCGGCAGGAGTCGGGCGAGTTCCTCACGCACGCCTGGGACGTGCTGCGGATGGTGCCCGCCGGAAGCCCCGTGACCTACACCGAGTACGC
>CAJCHX010000638.1 GCA_903970215.1 Acidobacteriaceae bacterium | reverse complement strand
CGACGCGCTGCTGGCCGCGCTGGTCGCGGATGTCGCACCGCAGGCCGCGCCGGTCGCACGGAGCGCCGACGACACCGCCGTCATCCTGCACACCTCGGGCACCACGGGTAAGCCCAAGGGCGCCGAACTGACCCACCGCGGGCTGGGGAGCAATGCCGAGATCGCCGCGCGAACGCTGTTCGAGAACGGCGCCGACGATGTGATCGTGGGTTGCCTGCCGCTCTTCCACGTGTTCGGGCTGACCGCAGGTCTCAATGTGGCTGTCCGGTCGCGGTCGACCATCACTCTGATCCCTCGATTCGACCCGGTGAAGGCGCTCGACGTCGTGAACCGCGACCGCGTGACGATCTTCGAGGGCGTGCCGACGATGTACTCGGCGCTGCTCGCCGCCGCGGCCGGGGTCGAGGACCCCACGCCGACGTTGCGGATCTGCGTGTCGGGTGGGGCGGCGCTGCCCATGCAGGTCCTGCGCGACTTCCGCGCCGCGTTCGGCGCGTCGATCCTCGAGGGCTACGGGCTGTCGGAGACGTCGCCGATCGCCGCCTTCAACCACCCGCACCGCCCGCACAAGGCGGGAACCATCGGCACTCCCATCGAGGGGGTGCAGATGCGGGTCGTCGACGTCGGCGGGCTGCCGGTGGCACAGGGCGAGCGCGGCGAGATTCAGGTGCGTGGCCAGAACGTCATGAAGGGCTACTGGAATCTGCCGGAGGAGACTGCCGCGGCCATCACGCCCGACGGTTGGTTCTCGACGGGTGACATCGGCATCGTGGACGAGGACGGCTACTTCTCGATCGTCGACCGCAAGAAGGAGATGGTCATCCGCGGCGGCCTCAACATCTACCCGCGCGAGATCGAGGAGGTGCTCTACGAGCACCCCGACGTCGCGGCGGCCGCCGTCGTCGGCGTTCCGCACGACACGCTCGGTGAGCAGGTCGCCGCCGCCGTGGAGCTCAAGCCCGGGGCGGACGTGACCGCCGACGAGATCCGCGCATACGTCAAGGCCCGCGTCGCGGCCTACAAATACCCCCGGATCGTGTGGATCACACAGGCCCTACCGAAAGGGCCGACCGGCAAGATTCTCAAGCGCGACATCACAATTCCCGAAGGAGCAGTCAAGTGACCGCAACCACCGAAGGAGCGGCGAACGAGATCGCCGCACCACTCGACCTACTCCTGGTCAACTCCACCAAGTCGTTCGGCCGCCGCATGCTGCCGAACGGTGCATGGGCCCGGTTGGGCATCTCGCTGGCCGGACAACCGGTGACCGTCGCCGAGCGCGGCGTCGGCCTGGCCGGCGAGTTGGCGCGGATCGCCGTCGGACGCAGCGACCGGGCGCCCAAGCGCGGCGACCGCCGGTTCAGCGATCCGGCGTGGCAGGGCAATCCGCTGCTCAACCGCGTGATGCAGGCCTACCTGGCCGCGTCGGACACCGCTGAGCAGCTGTACGCCGCCGCGGACCTCGAATACAACGATGCGGAGAAGATGCGCTTCGCCCTGGACAACATCATCGAGGGCCTGTCACCCACCAACAGTCCGCTGCTGAACCCGGTGGGATGGAAGGCCATCATCGATACGGGCGGGCTGTCGCTGCTGCGCGGCGCCAAGGCGTTCGCTCGCGACATGTCGAGCAAACCGCGCGTGCCCGCGATGGTCGAACCCGATGCGTACGTGGTCGGGGAGACCCTGGCCGTGAGCCGGGGATCCGTGGTGCTGCGGACCCGGGCCTTCGAGCTGATCCAGTACGCGCCGCAGACGTCGGAGGTGCGTGAGGCTCCGTTGCTGTTGATCCCGCCGGTGATCAACAAGTACTACATCATGGACCTGGCGCCGGAGCGCAGCCTGATCGAGTACTACGTCCGGGCCGGGCAGCAGGTGTTCGCGGTCTCGTGGCGTAATCCGCAGGCGCGGCACCGGGATTGGGGATTCGACAAGTACGGCGAGGCCATCATCGAGGCGCTGGACGCGGCCTCGTCGATCACCGGCAGCGGCAAGGTCAACGTGTTCGCCACGTGCTCGGGCGGCATCCTCACCGCGATGACGCTCGCGCACCTGGCCGCCGCGGGCAAGGACGATCGGGTCGGGAGCCTCACGCTGGGGGTCACCGTCCTCGACCAGCATCACGCCGGATTCGCTTCGGCGCTCGCCAGCGAGCGGGCGGCCCGAGCCGCGATCCGCAGTTCCGCGCACAAGGGTTACCTGGACGGCCGGGCGATGGCCGAGATGTTCGCCTGGCTGCGGCCGACGGATCTCGTGTGGCGGTACTGGGTCAACAACTACATCCAGGGGCGCTCGCCCGC
>CAJCHX010000637.1 GCA_903970215.1 Acidobacteriaceae bacterium | reverse complement strand
CGGGAACGCGCCGCGTCAGAATCGATACCGGCTGATGTCAGCAGCCGACAGGCCCGCGAGGGTCGTGCGGTGCACGGCGCCCGCGCCGACCGGAGCAGGCCCGACGGTCACCACCCGGCATCCGGCGGCCAGCCCTGCCGCTGCACCGGTCGGAGAGTCTTCGAAGGCGAGGCACCGCTGTGGCGGGAACCCCGCCAGCTCTGCGCCCCGCAGATACGGATGGGGCGCCGGCTTCGGGGCGATCACCTCGTCGCCGCACACGGTGGCGACGAACCGCTCGGGCCCCAGCGTGCCCAGGGCGTGCTCGGTGATCTCGCGGACGGTGTTGGTGACCAGCACCATCGGGATGCCGAGCCGTTCGCACAGGGCGAGCGCCTCGCGCGCGCCGTCCATCCAGGGGATTCCATCGTCGAACAGCTCGATCACCCGGGCGGACAGCCACGCCGCCTCGCGGGCGTGGTCGCGGGCGGCGGCCGGAGTGCCTGCCGCGTCGTACACCTTGGTGATGGCGTCACGGGTGGCGTTGCCGAGCGTGGTCAGTCGGAGCTCGGGGGTCATGTCGGTGCCGAGCCGCACTGCCAGTTCCTCCATCCCGATGTCCCACAGCTTCTCGGAGTCCAGCAGTGTGCCGTCCATGTCCCAGAGGACGGCATCGGGCAGGTCGATCGGCCCGGTCACGTGTTGAAGTACTTCGCCTCGGGGTGCGTGAGCACGAACGCGTCCGTGGACTGTTCGGGGTGCAACTGCAGCTCTTCGGACAGGGTGACGCCGATCCGCTCGGGTTGCAGCAGGTCGACCATCTTGGCCCGGTCCTCGAGCGAGGGACACGCGCCGTAGCCGAAGCTGTACCGTGCGCCCAGGTACTTGAGGTCGAAGAAGTCGGTGACGGCATTCGGGTCCGAGTCGGCGACGGTGTGCCCACCCGGCAGCGTCAGTTCCTCGCGGACCCGGCGGTGCCAGTACTCGGCCAGCGCCTCGGTGAGCTGCACTCCCAGGCCATGCACCTCGAGATAGTCGCGGTAACTGTTCGCCGCGAACAACTCATTGGCCAGGTCGGCAATGGGCTGACCCATGGTGACCAGCTGGAACGGCAGCACATCCACCTCTCCGCGCTGCGCCGCGGTGTCTCGGTCCCGGATGAAGTCGGCGATGCACAGGAACCGTCCGCGTTCCTGCCGGGGGAACTCGAAGGAGTGCCGCACCGGAGAGTCGGGTTCCGGGCGCTCGAGCACATCGACGGTGTGCCCGTGGCTCACGGCCGGGAAGTAGCCGTAGACCACAGCGGCCGCGTCGAGGATCTTCTCCGCCTTGAGCCGGTCGAGCCAGTACCGCAGTCGGGGGCGGCCCTCGGTCTCCACCAGCTCCTCGTACGAGGGACCCTCGCCCTTCCGTGCGCCGCGCAGTCCCCACTGCCCCAGGAACAGGGCGCGCTCGTCGAGCAGCTGCGCGAAGTCGTGCACGGCGATGCCGCGCACGATCCGGGTACCCCAGAACGGCGGGGTGGCGACGTCGAATTCGCCGGCGACATCCGAACGCTCCGGGATCACGGCAGGGGCGGCCGCGGCCTTCCGCTTCTCCGCGATCCGCTTGCTGCGTGCGTGCCGCTCCTTGCGCTCGCGCACCTTCTCGGCGGCCGCGAGGGCCTCCGGACTGTCTGGCGCCGGTCCCCCGCCACGCTTGACGGCCATGATGTCGTCCATCAGCCGCAGGCCCTCGAACGCGTCGCGCGCGTAGCTGACGTCCCCGGTGTAGATGTCGGACAGATCGTTCTCGACGTACCCGCGGGTCAGTGCCGCACCGCCCAATAGCACGGGGTACTTGTCTCCCAGGCCACGGGCGTTGAGCTCCTCGAGGTTCTCCTTCATCACCACAGTGGACTTCACCAGCAGGCCGCTCATCCCGATCACGTCCGCGCGCTTGTTCTCGGCGGCGTCGACGATCGCGGCGATCGGCTGCTTGATGCCGATGTTGACCACTTCGTAGCCGTTATTGGACAGAATGATGTCCACCAGGTTCTTACCGATGTCGTGCACGTCGCCCTTGACGGTCGCCAGCACGATGCGGCCTTTGCCGGAGTCGTCGTCGAGCTTCTCCATATGTGGCTCGAGGTACGCCACCGCCGCCTTCATCACCTCCGCGGATTGCAGCACGAACGGCAGCTGCATCTGCCCGGAGCCGAACAACTCGCCGACGGTCTTCATGCCGGCCAGCAGGGTGTCGTTGATGATCTTGAGCGGCGGGACCGTGGTCATGGCCTCGTCGAGGTCGGCATCGAGACCGTTCCGCTCGCCGTCGATGATCCGCCGCTTGAGCCGCTCCACCAGCGGCAGCGAGGCGAACTCGGCCGCCCGCTCGG
>CAJCHX010000636.1 GCA_903970215.1 Acidobacteriaceae bacterium | reverse complement strand
GCCGCGAAGAAGGCTCCGGCCAAGGCTGCAGCGACCAAGGCGACCGCGACCAAGGCGAGCGCGGCGAAGAAGACCACCGCCGCGAAGAAGGCTCCGGCCAAGGCCACCAAGGCGACCGCGTCTCGGACCGCGTCGAAGAGCACCGGTGCGGCCAAGCGCACGTCTACCCGGCGGACCTCCGCGAACCGGACTCGCTGACGAAACCACCCCTCCGCAACAACGATCCGGCGGCGTCCTCTCGGGACACCGCCGGATCCTTGTATTCGGGTCTGTGTCGGGTCAGCTGTCCAGGGGCAGCGGGCTGTCGATGTGGTCGGCGGTCAACAGCCGTCCTCGACGGGTGGTCAACACCCATACACTGCCCTTGCGGTTGCGAGCGGGCGGCAGGGCAGCACCGTCGGCCTTCGCCCACCACCGCGTCAGCGGAGGGATCACCCCGCCCTGACTGCACACCACGGGCACCACGCCCGAATCCTCCGCCCCGCGGGCGATCTCCCGGATCCTGACGTGGGCGGCGGTCGGGTCAGCCGCGTATGCGGCCTCGGTGAGGGTGGGTTCGTCGGCGATGGGCAGCCCCGTCTCCTCGGCCAGCGGCGCGAGCGTCTGCCGGCACCGCACCAGCGGCGCAGACGAGAGGCTGCCGGGAGCGAACGTGTCGAGTAGGTCGACCAGCGCTTCCGCCTGACCGCGGCCCACCTTGTCGAGTGGCCGCATCTCGTCTGCGCCGCGGTAGCCCTGCTTGCGACCGGCTTTGGCGTGTCGCACGATCAGCGTGGTCGCCGTATCGGTCGGTTGCCGACCGAACGCGCGAACCACCTTTCGGTCCAATGGATACGTGGCCAGGTCGGCGGCATCGGCGACGGGGAGCCAACGGAGCGAGTCGACCTCGTCGTTGGGGACGAACTCGCCCCCGGTCGCCAGCGCCGACCAGTAGTGCACGCGTTTGCGGACGGTGTGGCCGGATCCCTTACCGCCCTTACCGTGTCGCGGCCGACGTGGCACGTCGTACGCCACTCGCGCCACGTGTCGCACGAACCGAGCCGTCAGACCCGTCTCCTCGACGATCTCCCGGAGCCCGGCCACGACGATGTGCTCGCCGGGGTCGACGTGCCCCTTGGGCAGGGTCCAGTCGTCGTAACGCGGCCGGTGCACCAGCGCCACCTCCGGTCCGGCAGCGCCCGGTCGCCACAGGACGCCGCCGGCGGCGTACACGACGTCCGGGGTGAGTGAGGTGCTGGAGGTGGGGGCCGTACCGCGAGATCGGTTGTGGGCCACCGAGGTCACCGCTGGGTCGCGCGGTGCGACCGCATCAGCTCGCGTTGGTGGTCGCGGACCGGGTGCCCCTGGCCGGGAGACGCGATCCAGTCGCCGGCCTCGTCGAGCTCCCAGCACCGGGTGGCGGGGTCGAGGGCCGACTCGAAGATCTCGTTCAGCTGCTCCTCGAGTCGCGGGTCCTTGACGTGGGCCATCACCTCGACGCGCCGATCGAGGTTGCGGTGCATCATGTCCGCCGAGCCGATCCAGAACTCACCCGCCCCGCGGAAGTGCAGGATGCGCGAGTGCTCGAGGAACCGGCCCAGGATCGAGCGCACGGTGATGTTCTCCGACAGGCCCGGCACGCCCGGCCGCAGCGCGCAGATGCCGCGCACCACCACCTCCACCGCGACGCCGGCCTGGCTGGCCCGATACAGCGCGTCGATGACCTGTTCGTCGACCAGCGCGTTGGCCTTGAGACGGATCCCCGAGGCGTGACCTGCCTTATGCAAAGCGATCTCGTTCTCGATCCGCTCGATGATGCCGGACCGCACGCCGTACGGCGCCACCAACAGGTTGCGGTAGTCCTCCTTGCGCGAGTACCCCGTGAGGCGGTTGAACAGGTCGGTGAGGTCGGCGCCCACATCCGGATCGGCGGTGAACAGGCCGACGTCCTCGTACATCCGAGCCGTCTTGGGGTTGTAGTTGCCGGTGCCGATGTGGCAGTACCTGCGGATCTGGGCACCTTCGCGCCGCACCACGAGACAGGTCTTGCAGTGTGTCTTGAGGCCCACCAGTCCGTACACCACGTGCACGCCCGCCTGCTCCAGCTTGCGGGCCCATTTGATGTTGGCCTGCTCGTCGAATCGCGCCTTGATCTCGACGAGCGCGACCACCTGCTTACCGGCCTCGGCGGCGTCGATCAGGGCGTCCACGATGGGTGAGTCGCCCGACGTGCGGTACAGCGTCTGCTTGATCGCGAGCACATGCGGGTCGGCCGCTGCCTGTTCGACGAAGCGCTGCACGCTCGTCGAGAACGAGTCGTAGGGATGGTGCACCAGGACGTCGCCCTCGCGGAGCGTCGCGAATACGCTCTTCGGAGTCTCCCGCTCGCCGAACGCGGGATGCGTCACGGGCACGAAGGGCTTGTCCTTCAACGCCGGCCGATCGAGGGCGTACAGCTCGAACAAGCACGTGAGGTCCAGCAGTCCGGGCACGGTGATCACTTCTGCCGGATCCACGTCGAGCTCACGCAGCAGCAGTTCGAGCATGTGCTCCGACATGTCCTCGGCCACCTCGAGGCGCACCGGGGAGCCGAAGCGGCGCCGGGCCAATTCACGCTCCAGGGCCTGTAGCAGGTCCTCGTCGCGGTCCTCCTCGACCTCGAAGTCGGCGTTGCGGGTGATTCGGAACACGTGGTGCTCGGCGATCATCATTCCGGGGAACAGCACGTCGAGGTGGGCCGAGATCAGATCCTCCATCGGGAGGAAGGCGGTGTCGGTGCGCTCGGACCTGACCCTGACGAACCGGTCGACGTTGTCCGGCACCTTGACTCGCGCGAAATGCTCGGCCCCGGTGGTGGTGTCCCGGACCGTGATCGCGAGGTTGAGGGACAACCCGCTGATGTAAGGGAACGGGTGCGCCGGGTCGACGGCGAGCGGCGTCAGAACCGGGAACACCTGCTCATGGAAGTGCTTGGAGAGGCGTGCCCGCTCGTCGGTGGTCAGCTCGTCCCAGCGGAGCACCGAGATCCCCTGCGCTGCGAGCTCGGGCCGGACCGCGTCGCTGAACACGTGCGCGTGCTTGCGGCACAGTTCCTGCGTGCGCAGCGAGATCACCCTCAGCTGCTCGCGGGGCGAGAGGCCGTCCGCCGACCGGACCGAGAGGCCCGTCTGGTCACGCCGCTTGAGACCGGCCACGCGGACCATGAAGAACTCGTCCAGGTTCGAGGTGAAGATCGCCAGGAACTTGGCTCGCTCGAGCAGCGGCATCGACGCGTCCTCGGCCAGGGCCAGGACGCGCGCGTTGAAGTCGAGCCAACTCAGTTCGCGGTTGAGGTACCGGTCCTCGGGCAGGTCCGCGGCCGTGTGCGTGTCGTCAGGTGCCGCCGGCGGGGCGCCGGGTAGTCCGCCGCCGGAGACGACGGTGGTGCGGGGCGCGGGTACGTCGGAGGCGGACTCGGCGGGGGAGGGGTCGGTCGTCTCGCTTGTCACGCAGTCATTCTGTCCCATGCTCCGGGCGGACTCGACCTGATCGCACGACGCAGGCCGTGGAGGTGGCTGAAACGGCTTCGCCGCGGGCGGCGGGGACGGTATCGCCGGGGGCGGTGGCGCCGGCGGCGTCGGCGGCACCGGTGCCCACGCCGTTCGATCGGACCGCGGCGGCGGTCCTGGCGCCCAGCCGGTCGGCGATGTCCGCCAGGTCGGCCGCGGTGTCGACGTCGCCGCGGAGCCCCGGCCATGCTCCCGCCAGCATGACCGCACCCGAGTCCTGGTGCCGAGCAGACGATCCCACTCCGAACCGGGGATCGAGCCGGCTGCCGCGCGGCGCGAGCAGGGCGGCTGTCCCCGTCCCCTGACGGTCGGGTACAAAGGCGCGGCGGCCCCCAGCGGCGGCGAGGAAGGCCGTCAATTCGGCGGGTTGCAGCCCGGGCAGATCCGGCTGGATCGCGAGTACGTCGGCGCCGGGATGCGCTGCCGACGCGGCCGCCGCCCCTGCGACGAGCGCGGGATTGAGCCCCCCGCCGTCGGGCTCGCGCACTCCCACCGCGCCGGACCGGTGCGCGGCGGCGCGGACATCCGGGTCGGGGGAGACCACGTAGACGGCGCGGACGACGTCCACGGCCCTGATCGCCGCGACCGTGTCGGCGAGCATCGCCAGCACCAGGTCGGCCACCGTGCCCGGATCGTCGTGGTCCCGCGCGAGCCGGGATTTGGCTGCGGGAAGCGACTTCACGGCGGTCACGGCCACGACATCGGTCACAGACCCCACTGGCCGCGCTCGCCCCTGCATGGGTACCAATGTATGCGCGCCGATCGTGACCGGCGCGCCGCCGACCGCGACTACCCTGTGACGAACCGGGCGCCACGCTGGTGTGGCGCGATCGAAAAAGGAGCGCGCCGCGCGATGGTCGACGTTGCAGTGATGGGGGCCGGGTCGTTCGGCACAGCGATGGCGAAGGTGTTCGCCGAAGCCACTCGGCCCGAGCCACACACAGTGACCATGTGGTGCCGGCGGCAGGAGGTCGCCGACGCGATCAACGAGACCCGGGTCAACGAGTCGTACCTGCCCGGCGCTGTGCTGCCCGACAACCTGCAAGCGACCCACGACCCGGAGCGCGCCCTGCACGGCGCGGGCATCGTGGTCCTCGCAGTCCCGTCGCAGTCCCTGCGGGACAACCTCGCCTCGTGGTCGCACCTCATTCCGCAAGGTGTGACGATCCTCAACCTCGCCAAGGGCATCGAGATCGGGACGCTCAAGCGGATGTCGGAGGTGGTCACCGAGGTCGCGGATGTGCCCGCCGACCGCGTGGCGGTGCTCACCGGTCCCAACTTCGCCAAGGAGATCGCCAAGCAGCAACCGACCCTGGCGGTGGTCGCCTGCACCGATGAGCGCCGCGCGCAGCACGCGCAATACGTGGTGCGGTCCGACTATTTCCGTCCGTACACCAATACCGACGTCGTGGGGTGCGAGATCGGCGGCGCCACCAAGAACGTGATCGCGCTCGTGTGCGGTATCGCGTCGGGCGTGGGGCTCGGGGAGAACTCCCGGGCCGCGATCATCACACGCGGCTTGGCGGAGACGCTGCGCCTGGGCGCCGCGCTGGGTGCGAACCCGCTCACCCTCGCCGGACTGGCCGGCGTCGGCGACCTGGTCGCCACGTGCTCGTCGCCGCTGTCCCGCAACTTCACGTTCGGACGTCGGCTGGGCGAGGGGATGACGCTGGAAGAGGCGCAGGCGGCCGCGAGCGGGCAGGTCGCCGAGGGCGTCAAGTCGTGCATCTCGATCGCCGACCTCGCCCGGAAGGTGGGTGTGGAGATGCCGCTCACGGAGGCGGTCCGCGCGGTCTGTTATGAGGATGTGCCGGTATCCGACGCGATCGTCGACCTGCTCAATCGCGAGGTGGGCGGGGAGTAATGCTCCGGGGCGCGGCCCGCCTCCGGCACGTAAGGTGTTGGCCGTGACGAAGCGAACCAGGGTTGCAGTGGTGTTCGGGGGGCAGAGCAGCGAGCATGCTGTGTCCTGCGTCTCCGCCGGCAGCGTGCTGGCCCACCTGGACCCCACCCGATTCGAGGTGGTGCCCGTCGGCATCACCCGAGGTGGTGCCTGGGTGCTCGCGCAGGACGGCGTCGAGGCGCTCAAGATCGCGCAGCGTTCCCTGCCTGAGGTCGCCGAGCGCGAGGCCGAGCTGACCCTCGTCGCGGGTGCAGGTGCAGACGCGCGGCTCGTGTCGTTGCACGCTGACGACGCCGGATCGCTCCTGTCCTCCGTGGACGTGGTGTTTCCCGTGCTGCACGGTCCGTTCGGCGAGGACGGGACCATTCAGGGGCTGTTGGAGCTTGCCGGTGTGCCGTACGTGGGGGCCGGAGTCCTGGCGTCGGCGGCCGGCATGGACAAGGAGTTCGCCAAGAAGCTGCTCGCCGCCGAGGGACTGCCCGTCGGCGGTTTCCACGTGCTGCGCCGCGGCGAGACCGAGATCCCCGCCGACGTGCTCACGCAGTTGGGGCTGCCGCTGTTCATCAAGCCGGCGAGGGGCGGCTCGTCCATCGGGATCACCCGCGTGACCGATCTCGCGGACCTTGCGGCCGCTGTCGCCGAGGCCCGCCGGTTCGACCCGAAGGTGGTGGTCGAGGCCGCGATCGTAGGCCGAGAGGTGGAGGTGGGCGTGCTCGAGCGGCCCGACGGGACGATCGCGGCCAGTGAGATCGCCGAGATCACCGTGGCCGCCGATGCGGAGCACGCGTTCTACGACTTCGAGACCAAGTACCTCGACGACCGCGCGGAGTACGCCATCCCGGCCGACCTCCCGGCCGCCGCCACCGCGGAGATCAAGGATCTCGCGGTACACGCCTTCCGTGCCCTGGACTGCCAGGGGCTGGCGCGAGTGGACTTCTTCTACACCGCCGACGGGCCGGTGGTGAACGAGGTGAACACGATGCCGGGCTTCACCTCGACGTCGATGTACCCGCGGATGTGGGCTGCGGCGGGCGTCGAGTACGTCGATCTGCTGTCCGCGCTGGTCGATACCGCACTCGTCCGCGGCACCGGTCTGCGCTGACGGCTCAGCCGAAGTCCAGCGACCCGGGTGTCAGATGGGCCTCGATGGCGTCGGAAGCCGCCTGGATGGGCGCGGTGCCGGAGTTGTCCGGCAGCCACATCTCGACGTACGGCCGGTGGTCGACGGCCACCCAGTAGGTCCCCGCTCCCGCCTGCGCCCCGTCGGTGGGGGTCACCGACAACCACTGGCTCCGGTCCACGATCTGGAGCGGCGACGTCGGGATGAGCTGTGTGGGCCGCGGGACGCCACAGCGCAGTTCGACGGTGCCGTCCTTGTCGGACTGCCATCGTGCGTATCCGGCGGGCTGTGCGGCGGCGTCACGCGTGAAGTCGCCCAGCTTCGCCGGCATCGCCTTCAGGAGTGCGGCGCATGCGGGGTCGGTGGCCGATGGTGCGGCCACGTCTCGCAGGAACGCCTGACCGCCGGCGTGCCGGTGCCGCGTGAGCACCGCGAACACCAGGAAGCACACCAGTACCGCCACCGGCAGGGCGATCGCCGTCGCGATCAGCGCGGGACTGCGCCGTCCCTCGTCTTGCGCCATCGCCTGCACTCCTGTTGTCGGTCGCTGGTTTTCGCCGCCTGGGGACCGGCCCGCTCCGGCGAGCCGATAACCTACCGTAACGATGACCGACGAAGCACGCGGCGACCGGCGCACGGTGGCCGACCTGGGTGAGGACGGCGTGATCGCCGTCGCCACCCGAACCGTGACCGCAGACCCGCGTGTCCCGGTGGGACCCGGCGACGACGGTGCTGTGGTCACAGCGCCCGACGGCCGCGTGGTGATCTCGTCCGACGCCGTCGTCGAGGGTCGGCATTTTCGCTTCGACCTCACTACCCCCGAGCACGTGGGGCGGCGTGTGATCGCCCAGAACGCCGCCGATATCGCGGCCATGGGTGGCGTCTGCACGGCCTTCACCGTGACTCTCGGGTGCCCGGCGGACACACCGGTGGAGGTGGTCGAGGGGATCTCGGCGGGCGTCGCGGCCGGAGCCGCTGCCGCCGGTGGCACGGTGGTGGGCGGCGACGTGGTGCTCACCGACCAGATCGTCGTGTCGGTGACCGCCCTCGGTGACTTGCAGGGCCGGGCCCCGGTGCTGCTCTCCGGGGCCCGTCCGGGCGACGTGCTCGCGGTGTGCGGCACCCTCGGTTACTCGGCCGCGGGACTCGCGGTACTGCTGGCGGGTCTT
>CAJCHX010000635.1 GCA_903970215.1 Acidobacteriaceae bacterium | reverse complement strand
CGCGATCACGCCGCCGCAGCCGAAGCCCGTAGACGTGTCGAACCCGTTGTTGCTGATACCCACACAGCTCGGGCCTGGGACCGCCGGTGATGCGGCGGCAGGGGAGGAGAGCCCGGCAGCCGATGCGGCCGCCAGCAACATCCCCGCGGCCGCCAACTGAGCCGTTGTCGCGAACCCTGCGCGCATCGTCTGCCCCCTTGACTCTTCGCCGTGCTTCGAATCTGCATCATTGCAGCTCGATAGGCTGTGGGTGGGGAGAAACGAGATCGGTTCACAGCGTGACGACTGGCCACTCGTTGTCGACGCCGGCCAGTACGTTGAAGTAGTTGGTGAGCACGTTGAGGGCGAGGTTGGCGACCAACTCGCCGATCTCCTCGTCGGTCACGCCCGCTGCGCGTGCTGCCTCGACTGCGCTCGCGTCGACGTCGCCGGCGTTCGCCGTGATCTCCTTCGACAGCGCGAGGAGCGCCGCTATGTGTGGATCCTCGGACTCGCCCCGACGAGCGGACGCGAGCTCGGCTGCGTCGACCTCGGCGATGTTGGCGCCGATGTAGGTGTGCGCGGACAGGCAGTACTCGCACCCGTTGAGCTGGGCGGTCTCGATGGCCAGTCGCTCGCGGACGGCGGCGGGTAGAACTCCTCCGCCAACCGCGCCACTGAGCACGAGGTAGCTCTTGAGCAGGGCGGGGCTGTTGGCCATCACCTTGGTCATCTCCGGCACCAGTCCCAGGCTCTTCTCTACCTGTGATAGCAGGTCGGCGGCCTGGCCGGTGGCGTTCTCGGGTGCGATGGCGGCGAAGTTGGTCATGGTGCGTCTCCTGTTCGAGCGTGACCGCAGCCTCGTGGCTAACGGATACAGACTTCATGTTCCGTTAGAAGGTTTAGCACGGCCGCTCTAACGGATGCAAGCTTTACTTTCCGTGATAAGGTCGCGTGGTGCCGGCGGAGGAAGACGAGCAGCGAAACTGGGTCCTTCCCGATGACGTCGTGCCTGTGCGTTTGATGACGACGATCTGGGCCGACACCGACGGTCTGCACGATGACTTCGCGCGGCCCGCGGATCTCGACGCATGGCTCGACGCGGTCGGGATCGGTCAGCAACCCGCGCGTGCGACCGACGGCGACCTCACCGACGCACGCCTGCTCCGAAACGCCGTGCGCCGCTTGGCCGCGCATGTCACGGCAGACGAACGCGCAGTCTCATACGCCCTCGATCTGGAAGCGGCTTTGCGCGCCATCAACGAGATGGTCGGCTGGCGCGCCTCGCCCCAGCTGCATGACAGCGGCACCGGACTGACGGTTGCGGCCAGCTCCGTCGGCGTCCACGCCGCCCTGGGCGACGTTGCGAACCAATGCATCGAGATGCTCGGCGGCGGGCAGGCGAGCAGGCTTCGCGCCTGCTACGCGCCCGGTTGCGTCCTCTATTTCACCCAGACCCACCCCCGGCGGGAGTGGTGCTCGGTGGCATGCGGAAACCGTGCCCGCGCCGCGCGTCACTATCGCCGAAAGGTGGAGCGCGAGGCCCGCCCGTCCACCTAGCGGTGGTGTATCGACCGTTGTCGGGGCGGCCGGCCCGGGGGATGATCTCGGAATGGCCGACGGCGCGAGAGATCGGGACGATGTCGAGGATCGGCTGGGCCTGCTCGGTATGGATGTTCACTCCGGCGTACCCGAGGACCAGCTGGCGATGTACCGGTTCCTGCTCGACGCCGGCCTGCCGGTCGATTCGGTCCGAGCGGTGGTCGACGGTGGTGATCCGCAAGTCGCGCTGGCCGAGCATCGGCTCCTCGGGGACGAGCACCGATACGACCTCGATGTGGTCGCGGCGCGAACCGGGTTGACGCGGGCCGATGTCGTCGACGTGTCGCAGGCCCTCGGGCTCGCGATTCCGGCGGCAGGTGAGGCGACCTGGTCGACGCCGGACCTGCAGGCGGCGCAGTTGTTCGCGGACGTCCGCGAATTCTTCGGGGAGGAAGCGGTGCTGCGGTTCAGTCGAGTCATGCGCTCGGCCGTCGGCCGCGTCGCCGAGGCAGCGGTCGCCATGTTCGGAATCAATGTCGAAGACCCGCTGCTGCAACGCGGTGGCACGCGAACCGAGCTCATCGAGGCCGCCGACCGCGCGTTCACCTCGTTGGGGCTCGTTCCCGAGTTGTTCGCCGCACTTTTCGCTCGTCAGGCCCTCGACGCCGTGCGCCGGTCGGCCATCGCCCACGGCGCCGACTCGTCGCACGACACGGTGACCGTGACGGTGGGTTTCGGCGATCTCGTCGGGTCGACCGCATGGACGCGCGCCCGCTCGCCGCGCGAGTTGGCTGCCGCGCTCGGCGATTTCGAACGCCTCGCCCAGGCTGCGTTGACCGGGCGGTCCCGGGTGGTCAAGACGATCGGCGACGAGGTGATGTTCATGTCGCTGACCCCCGACGAGGCGTGCCGCACCGCGCTGAATCTCATCGCCGAGCTGCGCGGTGCGCATCTGCCGGAGTTACGGGTGGGGCTCGCGCACGGCCGGGTCGTCGCGCTCGACGGAGACCTGTACGGCTCGGTGGTCAACCTCGCTGCCCGCCTGGTTCACGAGGCCGATCCAGGTCAGATCCTTGCCGATCCCGCCTTGGTGGCCACCGCGTACGGGACCGGACTGGTATTCACCGCGCTCGACCCACGACCGTTGGCGGGGTTCGACGAACCGGTGGTTCCGTACGCGGTTCAGGCTGGCGACCGCGACCTGCACGGCGGGCGGCCGTAGCGGGCTGCCGGCGCGGGCACCTCTTGATGCAGCTATCGCGCCTTGATACTGCTATCGCGCCCCATCGAGGAGTAGGTCGACCAGCCGGTCGCCGAAGTCGTGATCGAGCGGATGATCGATGAGGGTGACGCGGGCCAGCGCGGTACCGATGAACACGTCGATCATCAGGTCGAGGTCTGCGTCGGCGCGGATCTGGCCGCGCGCTCGGGCTCGTTCCAGCATCGATCGCACGCGCCCGTATTCGGGCTCGACGGCGACGGTGCGCACGAGTCGGGCCAGCTCGGGAGCCGAGCCCACTTCGGCGAGAAGTCCGGGGATCGCGGCACGGGCCTCGGGCGCGGAGAACTCGTCGACCGCCCAGCGGTAGGTCTCGCGCAGCTCGGCGCGGATATCGCCGTGGTCGGGGATATCCAGCCCTTTGGTCTTCCCGAAGATCGCGTCGAAGACGAGGACCGCGCGCGAGGGATAGCGCAGGTAGAGCGTTGGTTTGCTGACTCCCGCGCGGGCGGCGACGGCCTCCATCGTCAGGCTCGTGTAGCCGACCTCGCCGAGCAGTTCGGCGGCCGCTGAGCGGATCGCCGCGTCGATCTCGGGGCTGCGTTTCCGTCCTCTTGTCGCCATCCGCGCAATACTATACGATCCGTTTAGTTGAACGTTTTCGTTCATCGACTTCGGAGGCGTGATGATCGCGGATCGATGGGGTGTCACAGAACAGGAGATCGCCCGCGACTTCCCCTGCGACCGGTTGGTCGGCGACCCCATGGTCGAGGCGTGGCGCGGCGTGACGGTAGCTGCACCGCCTGACGTGGTGTGGTCGTGGCTGATTCAAGTGCGTTGTGCGCCGTATTCGTATGACTGGATCGACAACCTGGGCCGGCGATCGCCACGAGTGATGTTGCGGTTGCGGGACCCTGAGGTGGGGCAGCGGTTCACGGCGGCGGCCGGTGTTCGGTTGGGGCACGTCGTATCGGTGGAGCCGAACCGGGAATTGACCGCCGAGATGGCCGGGGTGCTGATGTGCTATGTGCTGGAGCCGCTGGCCGACGGCAGAACCCGCCTCCTGCTGAAGATCACGGCGCAACGATGGGGCGGCGTGCTCGGGCCACTGTGTCGTGTGGTGGCGCCGCTGTTGAGCGTCGGTGATCTGGTCATGGCCCGCAGGCAGCTGTTGAACTTCAAGTGTCTCGCGGAGCAGGGAACCCACGGCTCCGTCCTCGTCTCGGCTGGGGGAGACCGATGACCGGAGCCGAGCCCGTCGAGATCACGCCGCCCGCGACGGTCGGCGAGTTGCGCCTGTTCGACCGCATCGATTACCAGGATGCGTATGCCGTGGACGTCACCGTCGAGCGCACGCCGGAGCAATGGATGCGTGCCGTCGTCGACGACGCGCCGCTGTGGTTCAAGCTGCCGTGGGCAGCTGTCGGAAAGGTGTTGCTGGGGGCCAGGTTCGGCCCAATGAACTCAACAGTCGGATACGTCGTGGGGTGGAAGGTGCTCGACGATCGGCCTGGCCTGTTCGTCGTCGGCCTCGACTCCGAGGGAGGACTTCTCGCCCGCATGGTCGCTGTGACGGCCCCGGGTCAGGCGGTCATCGCGACCCAGATTCGGCTCGACACGGCGTACGCGCGTGCGCTGTGGCCGGTGATCCGACGTGGACACCGGTTCTTCGCCCCGTACCTCCTCGGTCGCGCCGCGCGGCGTGTCCAATAGCGGAGGCCGCGCGTCCACCCGGTGGGCTGGGGACTACTACGCCGCGCCCTCACACGTCGTTCCGTACCTCAGCGATAGTGCGGCTTGCTCGCTCCTGCGCAGGCATCTCTTCTAGGGCATCTTCTAGGGCACCGGTCGATGGCGGTTGGGCCGGGAGGAACAACATGGCGGCGAGCGCGCCGACCAGGGCCACCGACCCGGCTACCAGGCATCCCACGCTGATTCCGTGCAGGAACGCGTCGACGGCGGCCTGGTGGACGATGGCGCCGACGTGGGTGAGGCCGGTGGCCGAGAGCTGATCGGACACCGCGATTGCGGCGCCGACCGACTGGTGGGCGACGGCGGACAGGGGCGCGGGGAGGCCGGGAGGCAGGCCCGCGTCGAGCCGAGTGCTGTACAGCGAGGCGTACACACTGCCGATCACTGCGACACCCAGGGTGCCGCCGAGGAGGCGGGTTGCGTCGTTGACGGCCGAGCCGACGCCGGCCTTGTGGATCGATATCGCTCCCATGATGGATTCGGTGGCCGGCGCCGAGGTCAGACCCAAGCCGATGCCGTAGAGGACCATCTGAGCGGCGATCACGTCGTATCCGGTGTGGGCGGTGATCACAGCAGCGACCCATACGTAGAAGGCGGTGGTGGCGAACAGTCCGATCGTCACGACGAGTTTGGTACCGGCCCATACGGCGAGCCGGGTTCCGACCACCGAGCTCACCGCCACCGATATCGCCACGGGGAGGAGGTGCATGCCGGTGGAGAACGGCGAGAAGCTCTGGATGAACTGGAAGTACATGGTCATCAGGAAGATGAATCCGAACAGGGTGAAGAACGCCACGGTCACCGAGCCGCTGGCGGCCGTGAAGCGCATGTTCCCGAAGATCCGCACATCCAGCATGGGCGTCTCCACCCGGCGCTCCCACCAGATGAACAACGCGAACAGTACGGCGGCTGCTACGAATCCGGCCACCGTGCGCGGGCTGGACCAATCCACGTCCGGGGCCTCGATGATGGTGAATACCAGCGCCGCCATAGCGGCGGTGGACAACGCGAACCCGGGAACGTCGACGCGGGGCGCCGCGGGGTCCTTGGACTTGGGGACGCTCACTGCCACCAGCACGGCGGCTACAGCAGCCACCGGGGCCATGAGCACGAAGATGCTCGTCCACGAGAAGTGTTCTAGGAGTAGGCCACCCACGATGGGGCCGACAGCGATGGCCACGCCTGCGCTCGCCCCCCAGAGTCCGATGGACAACGCGCGCTCCCGGCGCTCGGTGAAGACGTGGGCGATGGTCGACAGCGTCGCCGGGAAGGTCATGGCGGCGCCGAGGCCCATCACCGCCCGGGCTGCGATGAGCGCCGACGGCGTGGTGGTGACTGCCCCCGCGAGACTGGCCAGACCGAATACGGCCAGACCACCGATGAGCATCCCCTTTCGCCCCAGGCGGTCCGACAGGCTCCCCGCAGTGAGAAGTAGCGCCGCGAACACCAGGTTGTAGGCGTCCACCACCCATTGGAGCTGGGTGGTGGTGGCCCGCAGTTCACGTACCAAGGTGGGCAGGGCCACGTTCACGATCGTCGTGTCCAGGTTGACGGCGAAGGATGCCAGCAAGAGTGCGGTGAGGATCAGAGGCTTCGAGCGCATGGGACCGTTCTAATCTGCGAGGTTGAAAAAGTCAAGCATATTTAGTTGAAATTAAAGCATCCGCTGAGTATCTTGTGGGTGTGCGTTCCTATCGGCAGTACTGCGCAGTGGCCAAAGCACTCGACGTGGTCGGCGACCGCTGGACGTTGCTCATCGTCCGCGAGCTGCTGCTCCAGAGCGGGTGCCGCTACACCGACCTCCAGCACGGATTGCCGGGGATCGCTAGCAACCTGCTCAGTGAGCGGCTCAAGCAGCTCGAAGAACACGGGCTGGTGCGGCGCGAAGCCGCTCCACCCCCGGTGGCCACCACGCTCTATCACCTGACCGAGGCAGGCCGGGAGCTCGAACCGGTGCTGGCCGCACTCCTTCGCTGGGGAGTGCGATTCATGCCCACTCCCACAGGCGATGAGGCATTCCGGAGTCAGTGGCTCGCGTTCCCCGTGTCGGAATTGCTGTGCGACGGCGAGCCCGACGATCCGCCTGCCGCCATCGAGGTCCGGACAGGCGAGCAGCCCACCGTCATCGAGATCGACGGCGGCGAGATCACCACCCGACTGGGCGCCGCCGCTACGCCCGACCTCGTGCTCGAAGGTGACGCCCCAGCGATCCTCGGGGTGCTCTTCGGCATGCTCGAGGTGTCCGACGCCCGGACCCTGGGGCTGCGCACCGAGGGCTCGACCCAGGTACTTCGTCGGTTGCGATACCCCGACCTTCCCACCCCGCCTCATCGAGCAGAGCAGGTGGAGGAATGACCGAGCAGGGGTCAGGAGTGGTGGCCTCCTACACCGGGTCGACCACCAGCACGAGCTTCCCGCGCACCCGACCTTCTTCGCCCACCCGGTGTGCCTCTGCGACCTCGGCGAGCGGGAAGGTCTGACCGACCGGGAGGGAGAAACGCCCCGAGTCGATCAACACCCCGATCTCCGACAGGGCGTGGAGCGCGCGTCCGGTGTCCCCGCGGCTGAATGTCACCCCGTGCTCGCGCGCGCCGTCGAAATCGGCGATCGTCACAACGTGCTCCGGGCCCCCGGCGAGCCCGATGAGCTGGGGCAGAACGCCGCTTCCAGCAACGTCGAGCGCGGAGTCGACACCTTCGGGCGCGATTGCTCGAACCCGCTCGACGAGTCCCTCGCCGTAGGCGACGGGCTCGGCTCCCAGCGAGCGGAGGTACTCATGGTTCGCCGGACTGGCGGTGCCGATCACCCGCGCACCGCGCGCCACGGCGAGCTGAACTGCGGCGCTGCCGACGCTTCCCGAGGCGCCGTTGATCAGCACCGTGCCGCTGCCGACGCCGAGCTGGTCCAGTGCGCGAGTGGCCGTTTCGACGGCGGACGGCAGCGCGGCAGCGCCCGCGAAGTCGAGCGACGACGGGATCGGCGCGTAGTGGGACAGCACCGCCGACTCGGCCTGGGCCGCCCCGTCGGTCGAGAATCCGAACACGCGATCGCCCACGGCTACGTCGTGGGTGCCCGGGCCGACCTCGTCGACCACACCCGCTGCCTCATAACCGAGGGTCTGGGGGAGTTCCTCGTCCATCAGGCCCTGGCGCTTCTTCCAGTCGCTCGCGTTGACGCCGGCCGCTCGCACCGCGATCCGGACCTGGCCGGGACCCGGATGCGGGTCGGGGAGGTCGACGAGCTCGAGGACCTCGGGCCCCCCGAACCGACTGAATCGGACCGCCTTCATCACTTCGCTCCGATCTCGATTCGGTAGTGCGGTGGTGGATCTCGTACGTCAGTCTCCTACAGCGACCTCGAGTTCGAATCGCCGCGGCGGCCTACCAGTGGCACGATGCTCGCGTGCGCATCAAGCCTCTGGCAGCCGTTCTCGTCACCCTTGCTTCATTCACCCTTGCATCGTTCGCCCTCGCCGCGTGTGGATCCGGCGGCGGTACCACCGCCGCCAGCGGTGCCGCAGCGCCGTCGACGGCGTCGCCGACAGCGGTCGAGGAGTCTGCGTGCAATGGGCAGAGCTGGCCGCATGCGGTGCCGCCCGTCGTGGGGATGATTCTCACCCAGGCCGAGACGCGGCTCAGCTGCTTCAACCTGGCGCATGCGACGGCTCCCGACGGATCAGATGTATTCACGCAGGCCCTGGCGGGCGACTGGCGGATCACCGCGGTCACCCCCGCCGCGGGCACCCAGGTGTCGCGCACCGACCCGATCACGGTGCGAGTGGAGCAGATCGCGTCGTCGGAGGCCGCAGTGCTCGAGCCCTGCGCGTGGGTCACCGACGCCGAGGCGTCGCAGGCGCTGGGCGGTGGTCCCACGACCTCGCAGCCGGCCGGCGATATCAAGGGGTCCGTGGAGCCGAGTTGCACGTACCGGAGCAGTGGTCGTTCGCTGAGCGTCTCGCTGAGCCTGCCCGGCGACTTCGCGGTGTCTGCGCAGTCCGCGTTCGCGCTCGACGCTGCTGCTGGCGCGCATGGCGGTGCCCCGACCGTGCCCGGTCTCGGTAGTAAGGCCGTGTGTGTCGCAGGTCAGACACCGAGCCTGTTCGTTCTGCTCCCCGGCGACCGGCTCCTGAGCGTGATCGACTGGTCCGCGTCGGACTGCTCGGCGATCACGGGCCTGGCACGCACGGCGGTGTCGCGGATCGGGTAGGCCGCCAGGCGCGCCCGATTCCGCCCGAATAGCGCCCGAACCACCGATTCAGGCCCATCTCCCAGGAAGTTCTCGGGAAGATCGCAGTATCGGGACAAGGCGCGCCGCAAGCATGCCAGCGTGACCAACGCATCCAGTGAGCCGCGCCGGCTCCGTGACCTCGTGTACAAACACGGACCGCTGGCGATACTCCTCGTCCTGACCGCAGTGCTCTACCTGTGGAACATCACAGTCAACGGCATGGGGAACACCTTCTACGCCGGATCGGCGTGGGCGGGTTCCCACAACTGGGAGGCCCTGTTGTTCGGGTCGTTGGACCCGGGCAACTCGATCACGGTGGACAAGCCGCCCGTGTCGCAGTGGGTGATGGGGTTGTCCGGGCGCATCTTCGGATTCTCCAGCGCCAGCATGCTGATCCCGCAGGCGCTCATGGCGGTCCTTTCCGTAGCGCTGATGTATGACGGCGTGCGGCGCATCGCCGGCCGCAACGCGGGCCTGATCGCCGGGCTCGCTCTTGCACTCACGCCCGTCTCCGCATTGATGTTCCGGTTCAACAACCCGGACGCGGCGATGGTGACGCTGATGACTCTGGGTGCGTACTGCACCATCCGTGCGCTCGAGCCCCGGGGCGACGCCGACCAGGGAGCGCGCTGGGCGCGCTGGGCGAAGGGCAGCGGGACCTGGATAGCGCTGGCCGGTGTCGCACTCGGCTTCGCGTTCCTGGCGAAGATGCTCGAGGGCCTGATGGTGTTGCCTGCCCTCGGGCTCGCATACCTGATCGCAGCGCCGACGACGTTGGGTAGGCGGGTGCTGCATCTGGTGGGCGCAGCCGCGGCGTTGGTGGTGAGCTCCGGTTGGTACGTGGTGCTGACGATGTTGTGGCCGTCGAGTTCGCGTCCCTACATGGCGGGGTCGACGGACAACTCGTTCATGAACCTGGTTCTGGGCTACAACGGGTTCGGTCGCGTCCTCGGCAGCAACTTCCATGGCGGCAAGAACCCGTTCGACCAGGCGGGCTGTCCCGTGCCGGAGTTCATCGAGCAGCTTCGCGAACGCATGAAGAACCACCATGGTGGGTTCGGCAGCCAGCCGGGCCTCACCCGTCTGTTCCTGGGGGAGTTCGGGCTCGAGGTCAGCTTCCTGCTGCCCGCGGCGCTCGTCGCGCTGGTCGTGGTGCTGGTGTCGAGGGGCCGCGCGCCGCGCACCGACCTGATGCGCGCGGGCGTCATCGTGTTCGGTGTCTGGATGCTCGTCGATGGCCTGGTCTTGGCGGAGATGAAGCAGCAGGCACACCCGTACTACAGCCTGTCGATGGTCCCGGGGGTCGCGGGCACGCTCGCTCTCGGCCTGGCCGAGATGTGGCGACGTCGCGACCGATGGCAAGGTCGCGCGGGCCTGGCGCTGCTCGTCGCGTCGAGCGGATTGTGGGGCTTCGTCCTGTTGTCCCGAGACCCCTCGTTCGCGCCGCCCCTGCGTTGGATAGTGCTGGTCGCGACCGTTCTGACGGTCGCTGCGGCGCTGATCCCGCCGGACCGGATCCCGGCCCTGCCTGGCGGCCGGGTCCCGGCCGCGGTCATCGTCGGCGTCGTCGCGGCGGTCGCTGTCCTCGGCGGCTCCACCGCTTATACGATCTCGGCAGTCGGCACAGGCCACTCCGGCGGCGGCCCGACGGTGAGCACCAAGTACGGGTGGGGTGGGTTCGCGCCGGCATCCGACGAGGGCAAGAAGGGCGCGAGCGCGAAGGGGGACGGCGACGCGGCCGCCGATTCCGGTCCGGGCGGCTGGTTCGGCAACACCCCGAATCCCGACCTCGAGGCCCTGCTGGAGAAGACGAACACCACATGGGCGGCGGCGATCAAGGGCTCGATGCAGGCGGCGGGTCTCGAACTGAGCACCCACAAGGCCGTCATCGCGGTAGGCGGATTCATGGGGCAGGACCCCTCGCCGAGCCTCGAGCAACTCCGCAGGTATGTGAAGAACCACGAGATCAGCTACTACATCGTGGCGCCGGATCCGTTCGGCGGCGCCGGCTCGACTCAGGACGTTCCGGAGAGGTGCCAGATCTTCCCCTGGAACCGGGGCAACCCCACCACCGACGCGGCGGTCGCCTGGGTGGAGCAGTATTTCCCGTCCGCCACCGTCGGCGGCGACACGGTGTACGACCTGACGAAGCCCCCGGCGGAGGCGTTCGCCAAACAGTGACGAACCGACTATGACGGGCCTCGGGTGCATTACCCGGGGCCCGTCGTAGCGGGTCGCTTCTCCAGCTCCGAGCGACAGGGAATCGGACGTATCGTTCACAGGAATCTCTCGGGGACATCCCAGTGCGGTCGGACGGAGCATCGACACGATGCTGGTGTGACCATTTCAGAACGGAGCCTGCGCGCCCGCCCGCTCGACACAGAGCCGGGCCCGCCTGTTGCCGCCACACCAGCACGGAGTCACCGCGCACGCCGGCTCGCCGCCGAGCACGGTCCCATCGGACTCCTCCTCGTCCTCACCGCCGTCCTCTACCTCACCGATATCACCCGCAACGCCATGGGCAACAACTTCTACGCCGCGTCGGCGTGGGCGGGTTCGCACAACTGGGAGGCTCTGCTGTTCGGGTCGTTGGACCCGGGCAACTCGATCACGGTGGACAAACCGCCCGTGTCGCAGTGGGTGATGGGCCTGTCGGGCCGTATCTTCGGATTCTCGAGCGCCAGCATGCTGATCCCGCAGGCGCTGATGGGTGTCTTGTCCGTGGGCCTGATGTACGGCGCGGTGCGGCGTATCGCCGGCCGCAACGCGGGCCTGATCGCGGGTCTGGCGCTGGCCCTGACGCCGGTCGCGGCGCTGATGTTCCGGTTCAACAACCCGGACGCGGCGATGGTGACGCTGATGACGCTGGGCGCCTATTGCACCGTCCGGGCGCTCAACGGCCGCGGCGGTCGCTGGATGGCGCTGGCCGGCGTGGCGCTCGGGTTCGCCTTCCTGGCCAAGATGCTCGAGGGGCTGATGGTGATGCCCGCGCTGGGACTGGTGTACCTGATCGCCGCACCCGTGACGGTTCGCCAACGCATCCTGCACCTGCTCGGCGCGGCTGCGGCGTTGGTGGTGAGCGCCGGTTGGTACGTGGCGCTCACGATCCTGTGGCCGTCGGGTTCGCGTCCGTATCTGGCGGGGTCGACGGACAACTCCTTCATGAACCTGGTGCTGGGCTACAACGGCTTCGGCCGGGTGTTGGGCACCAACCACCACGGCGGCGGACAGCAGGCGAGTCTCCCGCAGGAGTGCCTCGCCGTGGTCCGGCAAGGGTTCTCGGGCCACGGCGGCTGGGGCGGCGGCCGCGGCGGGCACGGCGGCGGCCACGGCGGGTGGGGTGGCGGCCAGTCCGGCATCGCACGCCTGTTCACCGGCGAGTTCGGGCTCGAGGTCAGCTTCCTCCTGCCCGCGGCGATGGTCGGTCTCATAGCTGTACTCGTGCTGCGCGGCCGCGCGCCGCGGACCGACCTGATGCGGGCCGGCGCCATCCTGTTCGGTGCGTGGACGATCGTCGACGGCGTGCTGCTGGCCGAGATGAAGCAGCAGGCACACGCGTATTACAGCCTCTCCATGGTGCCCGGCATCGTCGGGCTGGTGGCCCTCGGCCTCGCCGAGGCCTGGCGGCACCGCGCCGGGTGGGCGGGGCGCATCGCGCTGGCGGCGCAGGTCGCGGCAGCCGGTGGCTGGGGCTTCGCGTTGCTCTCGACCAACACGCACTACGTCCCGCCGCTGCGCTGGATCGTGCTCGGCGCGACGATCGTGGTGGTGGCACTGGCCCTGGTTCCGCAGGCTCGCCTGCCTCGCGGGGTGACCGTCGCCGGTCTCGTCCTGGCTGCGGTGGCGATCTTCGGCGGCTCGGCCGCCTACGTCGCCTCGGCAGTCGGTCACGACCAGCGCGGCGGCAGCCCGACCGTCACCGTCGATGAGGGCGGCAGTGGGCAGGGTGGCTTCGGCGGCTGGGGCAACTCGCAGCCGAACAACGACCTCGACTCGCTGCTGGCCAACACGAATTCGAAGTGGGCGGCCGCGATCAACGGCTCGTCACAGGCCGCGGGTCTGGAGCTGAACACGGGCAAGTCGGTGATCGCCGTCGGCGGCTTCACCGGCCAGGACCCGTCGCCCACACTGGCTCAGTTCCAGAACGATGTGCGTAACCACCAGATCGGCTACTACGTGGTCTCATCGGGCGGCCCCGGAGGTTGGGGCGGGCACACCGGAAACGGCGGGTCCACCGCCGCCCAGCCCACGGTCGCGGAGCAGCAGTGCCAGATGCTCAGCCGCGGTAACTCCACCACCAACCAGGTGGTCGAGTGGGTCCAGAAGTACTTCACACCGACCACCGTCGGCGGGCAGACGGTGTACAACCTGACCAACCCGCCCGCGGCCGCGTTCACCGGGCAGTAGCCCGACCGCGGACCCAGCGCCCCGACCGTCGACGATGCCGGTTGGGGCGCTTCGGCGTGCGACCGGGGTGTCGCGCCCGCTCGTCGATCCCGCCTGTCGATCCCGCTCGTCAATTCTGCGTAACCATTCGTGGCTCAACTACCGCAATGCGCGCGCGGGCACAGTAATTCGGGACTAAGTTCTCAGCTGATCGCAAGTGCAGGTCTCCATGACGGACAGTCGTGGCTGCGTGAATTCGGCGGAGGGGCTCGGATATGAAGCGTCGTTTGGCAACTGGGGGGATCGCGCTGTGTGCGGCAGCCGTCCTCACCGTCTCCGGGTGTGGATCGAAATCCACGTCGCCCGGATCCGGATCGTCCGGTGCGAGCGCATCGGGCGGCTCGAATCTCACGATCACTCCGCTCGCCCAGATCGACCTCGAGGGCAAGCAGGTCCCGGTCAGCACCAGCGCGCAGCCGGTGCTCCCGTCGCAGCTCGGCAAAGCCCCGTGCCCGGAGACCGATATCGCGATGGTCGGCGCCCTGACCGGCTCCAACGCCGCGCTGGGCATCAACATCAAAGACGGTGCTCAGCTCGCTGTCGACCAGCACAACGCGGCGAACCCGAGTTGCAAGATCGTCCTGAAGACGTTCGATACCGAGGGGACACCGCAGAAGGCCACCCAGGTGGTGCCGACCGTCGTCGCCGACCAGTCGATCGTCGGCGTCGTCGGCCCCGCGTTCTCGGGCGAGACCAAGGCGACCGAGCCGATGTTCAACCAGGCCGGTCTCGTCGCCACGACCGCCTCGGCCACCAACCCCGACCTTGCGAAGCAGGGCTGGAAGACGTTCTTCCGCGGCCTGGCGAACGACGCGGTGCAGGGCCCCTCCGTTGCCAAGTACCTCACCGGGACCCTCGGCTTCAAGAAGGTCTGCGTGATCGAGGACGACTCGGACTACGGTGTGGGGCTTGCGAAGGCGGTCGCGGCCGGCCTCGGTGCGGCACACGACGCGTCGTGCGACTCGTCGGTGAAGACCGGTGACCGGTCGTTCTCCGCCGTGGTGAGCACTGTCTCCCAGGCTAAGCCGGACGCGGTGTTCTACTCGGGGTACTACGCGGAGGCGTCCCCGCTGGTACAGCAGCTGCGCCAGGGCGGCGTGACCGCGAAGTTCGTATCGGGTGACGGCGTCAACGACCCGAACTTCGTCTCGCAGGCCGGATCCGCGGCCAGCGGCGCGTACCTGTCCTGCCCCTGTGGCCCTGCGAAGGACCCGTTCAAGGCCGACTACACCAAGGCGTTCAGCCAGGAGCCGGGCGTGTACTCCGTGGAGGCATACGACCTCGCCACGATCCTGATGAAGGGGATCGAGGCCGGCAAGCGGACCCGTCCCGAGCTGCTGCAGTACGTGAAGACCTACAGCGGCACCGGTGTCGCGCGGCACTACCAGTGGAACGCGGAGGGTGAGCTGACCAGCGCGCTGATCTGGATGTACGAGGTCGAGTAGCGCGTGCAGATCGCACTGATCGTCGGCGGGTCGGCCCATGCGTCGTCCATCCAGTTCAATCCGTCGGGTCTTCTTCACGGCTTCTGGGGGCTGACGGTCGAGGGGCTGACGTGGGGCGCGATCTACGCCCTCGTCGCCGTCGGCTACACCTTGGTGTACGGAGTGCTGAAGCTGATCAACTTCGCACACTCCGAAGTGTTCATGGTCGGGATGTTCGGTCAGTACGTGGCGCTGCTCGCACTGGGGTTCACTCCGAACGGCAACGCCTACGACGAGGGCCTGGCGATGACGCTGCTCTACCTCGCCGTCGCCGGCCTGGCCGCGATGGTGACGTCAGGGCTCGTGGCGCTGGGGCTGGAGCGGGTGGCTTACCGCCCGCTCCGGCGCCGCGGCGCGAAGCCACTGGTGTTCCTGATCACAGCTATCGGCATGTCGTTCGTACTGCAGGAGATCGTTCAGTACGTCCTGCCGAACCTGGACACGACCCCCACGCTGGGCGGGTCGAGCGCACAGCCCGGCATCGCGCTCGTGGCCCCGGTAACCGAGTTCCACATCTTCGGTGCGGACGTCCGGAACACGGCGATCGTCATCGTGTGCTCGTCCCTGGTGCTGGCCGCGCTGGTGGACGTGCTGATCAACCGGACCGGGTTCGGGCGTGCGATCCGGGCGGTGGCGCAGGACCCGGACGCGGCGACGCTGATGGGCGTCTCCCGCGAGCGCGTCATCATGCTCACGTTCCTGTTGGGCGGCCTCCTCGCAGGCGCCGCCGCGATGCTGTACGCCACGTGGCAGACGTCGGCCATCATCTACAACGGTGGATTCCTGTTGGGGATCAAAGCGTTCACCGCTGCCGTCCTGGGCGGGATCGGCAATATCCGCGGCGCTCTCCTGGGCGGGCTGTTGCTGGGCGTCTTCGAGAACTACGGCGCAATCCTCTTCGGTAATCAATGGAAGGACGTGATCGCATTCGTCCTCCTGGTCCTGGTCCTGATGATCCGCCCGAGCGGTCTGCTCGGAGAGAAGCTGGGGAGGGCGCGCGCATGACCGCCTCGACGTCCGAAGCGGGCAGGCGCGCGCGGCACAGCCGGCGCCGTGCGGATCCACCCGGCGGGCGTGGGTTGGGGGACCGCCTGCGCGGCTGGTGGGAAGGCCTCTCCCGGCCGGCGCAGTGGGGCGTGGGGGTTCCCGTTGTGGTGATCCTGGCGCTGCTGCCGGTGGTCCACCCGCCCCTGATCTCGACGACGGCGATCGATTTCGGGGCGGTGATGGCGCAGGTCGCGATGTACGCCCTGATCGCCATCGGG
>CAJCHX010000634.1 GCA_903970215.1 Acidobacteriaceae bacterium | reverse complement strand
GGGCTCAACGTGACCACGCTGCTGACCCTGCAGAAGGGCGGTGAGCTGGTGATCATGCCGGCCTTCGATCCGCGCGCAGCGTTGGCGCTGATCGCCGAGCACCGCGTGACCACCATGTTCGGCGTGCCCGCGATGTTCCTGTTCATGAGCCAGGTCCCGGAGTTCGCCGACACGGACCTGTCGAGCGTCCGCGCCTTCATCTGCGGTGGCGCGCCCGTGCCGGAGTCGCTGATCACGCTCTACAACGGCCGCGGTGTGCCGTTCGCGCAGGGCTACGGGCTCACCGAGACCGCACCGCTCGCCCTCGTCATGCGGACCGACGAGACGGCGCTCAAAGTGGGCGCGGCCGGGCACCAGGTGCTGCCGCTGTCGGACGTGGCGCTGCTGGGCCCCGACGGCGCGCCGGTCGCCGTCGGCGAGCGCGGCGAGGTGTGTGTCCGCGGCCCGCAGGTGACCGCCGGCTACTGGCACAACCCCACGGCCACAGCCGCAGCGATCGATCCGGACGGGTGGTTCCACACCGGCGACGTGGGCCAGGCCGACGAGGACGGCTACGTCACCGTGGTCGACCGGGTGAAGGACATGGTGATCAGTGGCGGCGAGAACGTGTATCCCGCGGAGGTCGAGTCGGTGCTGTACCGGCACCCGGCGATCGCGGAGGTCGCGGTGATCGGTACTCCGGACCAGAAGTGGGGCGAGACCGTGACCGCCGTCGCCGCGCTCAAACCCGGTGCGAGCCTCACCCTCGACGAGCTGCGTACCTTCGCCGGCGACGCCTTGGCGTCGTACAAACTGCCGCGCCACCTGCATCTCGTCGATGCGCTGCCCCGCAACCCCGCCGGCAAGGTGCTCAAGTTCCGCCTGCGCGAACGATTGGGCGCGGCGGCCCAGTAGGAGGCGGGCCGCCGACGCGGTCCAGCTGCGCAGGTTAGTCTCCCTTCGGAGGAGGAGCCGCCGTGACGAACGATCCCGAATTCGAACAGACCTGGATCCGCCCGACAGCGCAACCGGGCCGCCCGAGGCCAGGTGATACCGGCCCGAGCGGACCGGAAAGCAGCGGATCGGTACCGGGCGGCTCCGTACCAGAAAGGCCCGGACCAGAAAGGCCCGGACCAGAAAGGTCCGTACCAGAAAGACCCGGACCAGACGGATCCGGACCAGGCAGAGCGGTTCCGAACGGACCTATCGACGACGGACCGCCTTACGGACCCCGCCCCCACTCTGACCAAGCCAGTCCCGCAGTTCCGTACGTCCAGCTGTATCCGGGCCAATCCCAGCCGGGCCAGCCGCTCCCGGGACAATCCCAGCCTGGCCAGCCGTTCCCAGGCCAATCCCAGCCGGGCCAGCCGCTCCCGGGACAATCCCAGCCTGGCCAGCAGTATCCCGGCCAGTTCCAGCCAGGTGTGCAGCCGTACCCCGGCCAGCCCTATCCGGGCCAGCAATACCCCGGCCAGCCCTATCCGGGCCAGCCGTACCCCGGTCTGCCGTACCCCGACGGGCCCCAGACGCCCGCAGGATCATCCAAGCGGGGCTTCGGCCGAGGACCGCTGATCGCGGCCGGCGCCGGTGTACTGCTGGTGGTGCTGTTCGCGGTGGTGGTGATCGTCGTTGTCCGCACGTCGTCATCGTCGCCCGCCGCGCAGGGATCAGCCTCCGCACCGGCGAGCGCGTCGGCGCCCGACACGAGCACCTATCGGGTGGTCCCGGCATCCGCGCTGCCCACCGCCGACCAGGTGCAGCAGATCACCCTCCTGAATGTCCGGGCGAGTGGTTCGACCAACTCGTCCGTCGACACCGACAGTCAGACGACGCCGGCATCGTGCGCCCTCACCTACGACCCCGCGACGCAGTCCTCGTGGGGGAGTTCGATCTCGACCGCCGGGCAGTCATTCCTCGATGGCACCGCGGACGATTTCTCGAACGGGGTGTGGACCGCGCTTGCGGTGTTCAGCACCGCAGACGCGGCACAGGCGTCGCTGACGACGGTCACCGCATCGGTCGACGGATGCAAGAGCTACACCACTCCCCTCACGACCGGCAGCGGAACCGCGATCTGGGCGGTGTCCGACGAGGTGAAGGGGGACGGCCGACTCACCTGGCTGGGCACCCGGACCAACCTCGACCAGGCGTGGCGCTGCGGCCTGTCATACCGAGTGGTGGCGAATATCGCCGCCTACGCATATGTGTGCGGAGCGAACCCGGCTGACAGTCCGGCCAAGCTGACCGACACCCTCATCGCCAACGCAACGCGGAACTAGACCTCCTGCGCGGTCGGGCGCCAAGCCGTCCCCAACCGCCCGCTAAGTCTGCGACTTAGGCTGCCTTTGTGACGGAGGAGGTGCGATGAGTGACGAACACGAGTACCGACGCAACGATCCGGCCGCGGGCCGGCCGGAGGACGGAGCTCACCCGTACGGCGGGCCGTATTACTCTGCCCCACAATATGATTCCCGACCTCGATCCGAGGCCGTTCCCTATGGCGGGCAGCCTGGATCGACCGACCCGGGCCAGCCGTATCCGACGGCGTATCCGGCGGCGTATCCGGTGCAGCAGTACGG
>CAJCHX010000633.1 GCA_903970215.1 Acidobacteriaceae bacterium | reverse complement strand
GCTGTAGGTGATGGCCTTGGAAGTGTCGAGATCCCAGCTCCCGCCGTTGTGGGCGATGACGACGTCACCGTACGGGTCCTCGTAGCACTCACCATCACGCCACGGTGCTCCTGCGGGCTTGTTGGCACCATCCTGCGGGTCTCCCTCAGACACAACGAACTGCGTCTTGTGGATGGTGCCGCACGTCGCCTGTGGGTTCTCCGAGTAACGCTGGAAGTAGAAATCGGAATCGACGTAGTCGTTATACGAGCCGGAGCGAGGCAGCCCGCCGCCGACACTGATCGAGTTGGTGACCGAGACGGAGCCGTTTGCCTGCCAAGGGCCATCATCAGCTTCGATAAGACTACCGAAGGTGCTGTCGGATTGCGTGCCGTACTCAAAGGTGCCCTTGAGTCCGCTGTAGAGCTGCATCTGTCCGATGCGCTCAAGACCCTCGATCTCGCTGCCGTACTTGCTCCACGAGGTGCCGTGGCACGAAGGACCTCCACGTTGCGGGGTGACGTCGGCCGTCGGGATCGTGTACCACTGCTGGTTGCTCTCGTTTAGGCTCCCCGAGGCCGGAAGAAGCGCCTCGCCGACGGTCTCCGCTCCAGTGGAACTGGTCGAGTAAATCTCGACGTTGGCCGTGTTCTCGGCACTTGTGGTGTACGCCGCCTCAAGCTCGGAGGTGGGCGCAATGGCGACGTCAGTCCCGGTCCCACTGCCGATCAGCTCGTCGGTGAGTGTGCCCGGGACGCCGTTGGCGTCGTAGTCGCTCGGCACCGAGAGATAGACCTGCGTGCTCGATGCGATTGGCAGGCCGGTGATCTGGATGACCGGCGAAGGGTTGCTGGCTGCGCTGGCCGTCGCGCTGGCAGCGACGGAACCGAAGATCACCATGCAGACAGCGACCGTGGCGCCAGCGAGATGCCTCACTCTCTGCTTTCGCGCGGTGCGCCCCGCTCTGGGGGTTTTCGTCATTGTGCCCTCTGTATCTGTGAATTTCCAACGGTCGTGTCAGCTGAACATAGGTCCACCGTTACGCCCCGTCAAGAACCTTGTCACTCGATCCGTTCGAGCGGCGACTACCAGTGGTCAGGGGACAGCTGTCGCCACCCAACGCACCCGGTCGCCGGTCGGATCACCCCCTTCGAGAGACACCATCTCGCTACGCCTAGGATCCACGCCGTGGACGCAGTGACGATCACAAGTCGTCGGGCGCAGGCACCCTAACCCCGGGTGGGTTCGTTCGTAGGGGTCCAGTGTGCCTGCGGGCAGCAAAACGCCGCCCCCAAATGCACGCTCGCCAGTATGCAGTACTCCCTCCTCGCCTCCGGGCGCTCGGAGGGACCGGGCGCCGCGACTGACCGATCACGACCATCGACACACCGGTAGAGGGGGAGTTCCGATGAGCGGGAAGCAGGACACGGGCAGGAACCGGCAACCGTGGTTCGCGCC
>CAJCHX010000632.1 GCA_903970215.1 Acidobacteriaceae bacterium | reverse complement strand
CGCGAGGCCCAGCTCGACGGCCAGGTCGGCGACCGCGTCGACGTCGTCGTCGGAGAGGTCTGGTGCGATCTTGACCAGAACGGGAGCCGTGACGGTGTCCAGTACCGCCGCGAGCACGGGACGCAGGCTCTCGACCGCTTGTAGGTCTCGCAGGCCGGGCGTGTTGGGTGAGGACACGTTGACCACCACGAAATCCGCGAGCGGCCCCAGCAGCATCGCGCTTGCGCGGTAGTCCTGAGGTGCATTCTCGAGCGGTGTGATCTTGGTCTTGCCGATGTTGGCGCCGATCGGTACCGACGAGCTCCCGGCCGCGCGCTTGCGCAGCTCGTTCGCAGCCGCCCCGGAGCCGTAGTTGTTGAAGCCCATCCGGTTGATCAGGGCGTGATCCGCCGGCAGGCGGAACATCCGGGGCGCCGGGTTGCCTGGTTGCGGGTGCGCGGTGACGGTGCCGATCTCGGCGAAACCGAAGCCCATCGCGCCCCAGGCGTTGACCGCGCGAGCGTTCTTGTCGAACCCCGCGGCCAGACCCACGGGCGTCGGGAAGTCGACGCCGAACACCGTCTGCTGCAGGATCGGGTCGCGGTATGCGCACGTACGCCGCACCACGTCGCGGAGTGCTCCTACGGCGGTGACCCCCCGGATCAGCCCGAAGACCACGTGGTGGATCCGCTCCGGTGGAATCAGGAACAGGATCCGCAGCAACGTCCGGTACATATCGGCTATACACCCCTCGTGGTGCTCGGTTCGGGCAGCATGCTGGTGGTTTTGGTGCGTCGGCGGCGCAGGAGGACGCGACGCGAACCGTCGGTGTAGAGGCGGACCCGGGACAGTTCCCACCCGCCGAACTCGGCTTCGATCTGTAGGCGCATGGTAGCGGTGACGCGGGAGACCTCCCGGGGCAGGCGCAGCGGGAGGAAGTCGTATTCCGGCTCCTCGTCGGACCGCTTCACATGTGCCTCCTAGCGAGTCGGGATCGCCTGTATACCACCGCCGGTTGCCGAGAGCACGAAAACCGTGCCGTCCCTCGGGTCCACGGCGACCGCGTCCGGCGCCGCGACGGTGGCCTTGCGTGCCTTCTCGACGGGTATTC
The DNA here is from genome assembly GCA_903970215.1 of Acidobacteriaceae bacterium. Taxonomy (GTDB): domain Bacteria; phylum Actinomycetota; class Actinomycetes; order Mycobacteriales; family Mycobacteriaceae; genus Tsukamurella. The sequence continues at coordinate 5,610 of CAJCHX010000632.1, read as the reverse complement.
CGGACGAGAGTGCGTAGCCCACCACCTGGTTCGTCGCTGTAGTGGTCACCCAGGCGAGCTTGGTGACGTCGTCGTAGTCTACGGCGAAGGGCGATCCCGGCACGGGATACAGGAACCGCTCCATCAGCGGCGACGCCGTGAACCCGATGATCTGCCCGGTACCTGTGTCGACGGAGACGATCCGGCCGTACCCGTCGATCTCCGCATTCGTCACGCCGTGACCCACTCGCAGTGAGTCGCCGAGCTTCCCCGCTCCCACGTCGACGGTGGTGATCGAGGCCTGGCGGCGGTCGATGACGGCGACGGCGCCATCGTGGACCAGGAGTCGGCTGGCCTCGACCAAGCCGCTGATGGTGCGCGGCGAACCGGCGCCGCCGAGTACCTCGATACGGCCGTCCGCCAAGCCGACGAGCAGCTCCGCGGTGTTCGACCCGGTGTACGGGACCGCGGTGAGCACATCGCCGTCGACGGCCGTCGTGCGCGCGGCGCCGGCGGCCGAGACCTGCAGGATCGCGCCCTTCGCGGCGACGAGGAATCCGCCGCCGGTTGCTACGGCGTCGTTGCCGGGGGCATGCGTTCCCAGTGGCACGGTGGCCTTCTCGCGCAACCCGCCGTCGACGCTGTACAGCAGCAGTGCCGAGGGCGTGACCACGGCGAGCGTGCGGGACGTCGCGTCGAAGGCCAGCGCAGTGCCTGCGGGGGCCGGCACGACCTGACCGGCGGGCGTCGCGGTGACCGGCGCGGCGGCCGGTGTGGCCGGGACGATGGTCGGTTTGTGGCTGCTACCACCGCCTGGCGAGCAGCCGGCGAGCGCGAGGGCCAGGAGCAGTGGGGCGGTGCGGCGGAGTCGGCGGGCCCATGCGTGGGAAGTGCGAACCATGATGGTCACGAAACTACCGGCCGCTGCGAGACGGGTAGCCTGCCCGGGGTGAGATACGCACGGAATGCTGGATTGCGGACAATGGATGACCCCGGCTATTCGGGGCGAACCGGATGTGGGGCTGCGTGCTGGTGATGACGTGGGTCCAGGCGATGGTGCTGGGCCTGGTGCAGGGCCTGACGGAGTTCCTGCCGGTCAGCTCGTCGGGCCACCTTCGGATCGTGTCGGCGCTCTGGTTCGGTGGAGATGCGGGAGCGTCGTTCACCGCGGTCACCCAGCTCGGCACCGAGGCCGCTGTCCTGCTCTACTTTCTGCGGGACATCGTCCGGATCGTCGGCGCCTGGTTCCGGGGCCTCGCACGGCCGGCTGCGCGAGGCCTCGATTACCGCATCGGCTGGTACGTGATCATCGGCACCATACCCATCGGCGTGCTCGGCTACCTGCTCAAGGACCAGATCCGCGCCGGCGCCCGCAACCTCTGGCTGGTGGCGACGATGCTCATCGTCTTTGCGCTGGTGATGGCGGCGGCGGAGCGGTTCGGTTCCCAACGCCGGCCGGTCGACCAGTTGACGGCGCGCGACGGCATCACCATGGGGCTGGCCCAATGCCTGGCCCTGATCCCCGGTGTCTCACGGTCGGGCGCGACGTCGAGCGCCGGCCTGTTCCTGGGGCTGGAGCGGCCCGCCGCGGTGCGGCTGTCGTTCCTGCTCGCAATCCCGGCAGTGACGGCCTCCGGTCTGTTCAGCCTCCCGGACGTGTTCGAGTCCGGCGACGCGGGGCTCCATGCCTCAGGCTCGCAGCTGCTGGTGGCGACGATGATCGCCTTCGTGGTCGGCTACGCGTCGATCACCTGGCTGCTCGACTTCGTGTCGAAGCATTCGTTGTACTGGTTCGTCGGATATCGCATCGCCGTGGGCGCGCTGGTGCTGGCGCTGCTGTCAGCGGGAGTTGTCAGCGCTGGCTGACGGGCGCTGTGTCGCGGCCGGCGACGTAGCGATCGGCGGCCAGGTGCACGGCGTCGCATCCTGCCCGCACGAGTGGGTCGGCGCGAGTGCCACGCCGGTAGACGAGACGGGTCCGACGCTGCGTGGGCAGCTTCGATAGCACCACTCCGGCGGGCGGGGTGGTGGCGGCGATCTCAGGAACCATCGCGACTCCCTGCCCCGCTGCGACGAGTGCCAGGACGGCTGCGAAGTCGTCAGCATGGTGCCGCACCCGAGGAACGAATCCCGCCGCTTCGCAGGTGCGGGCGGTGGCCTGGTGGCAGAGCGTTCCCGGGCTGCCGCTGATCCACGAGGCGTCCCGTTGCCTATCCAGGTCGGTCGGTTCCAGGCTCGCCAGCAGAACCGCCTCGTCGAGCAGCGGTTCCGCTGCGAGCGCAGGATCCGGCGCGGTGGGAATGCAGTCGTACTCGAGCACGAGAGCCACGTCGAGGCGCTCGTCGCGCACAGCCTCGGGGGCCGAAGCCGGGTCGATCTCGGTGAGTCGCACGCGCAGCGTGGGGTGGTCGCGGCTCAGCGCGATCAGGGCGGGTGTGACGAGCGCTCGCATCGCGGTGGGAAACGCACCGATGCGTAGCTCTCCCACGACCTGTCCACGGGTGGCCTCGACGTCTGCGGCGGCCATCGCCATCCGTTCGAGGATCACCTCCGTGTGCCCTATCAATATCCGCGCCGCGGGGGTGAGAGTCACGCTGCGACCCGTGCGCTCCAACAGGGGCACGCCGGCCTCGCGCTCGAGTACGACGAGTTGCTGGGACACCGCCGAGGGTGTGTACGACAGCGCTTGCGCCACCGCCGCGATGGTGCCGCGACGATCGAGTTCGCGGAGCAGGCGGAGGCGCCGCACATCGAGCATAAGATCAGCTTAGGCTCAGCCGCATTTTTCCGTGCTGGTGGTTATGTATGTGCGGTCGCATGCTGGGATCATGCCGCTCACCGGACTACACGTGCCCCTCATCACCCCGTTCACCGCCGACGACCGGGTAGACACCGTCGCGCTGGACCGCCTCGCACATTCGGTACTCGACGCCGGAGCCACCGGGCTGGTAGCGCTCGGGACCACCGGCGAACCTGTCACCCTCGACGTCGACGAGCGGCGGCGCGTCGTCGACGTCTGCGCAGCGGCCTGCGTCGCCTTCGGCGCCACGCTCACTGTGGGTGTGGGATCCAACTCCACGGCCGGAACCGCCCAGGCGCTGCGCGACCTCGATCCCCGCGCGAGCGCGGCGCTGGTGGTGGTGCCGTACTTCACGCGCCCATCCGAGGCGGGCGTCGTCGAGCACTTCCGCCGGGTCGCCGCAGCGAGTCCGGTGCCCGTCGTCGTGTACGACGTAGCACCCCGCACTGCCCGCCCCCTCGGTCCGGACGCGCTGCGGGCGATCGGCCGGATCGACGGTGTATCCGGGTTCAAGTACGCGCCGGGCGCGCTCTCGGAGGCGACGATGCGACTGGTCGTCGACCCGCCGGCTGGGTGCGTCGTGCTCGGCGGGGATGACGTTCTGGCCCCCGCGCTGCTCGCGATGGGATCGCCCGGTGTGATCGCCGCATCGGGGAACGTCGCGCCCGCGCTGTTCGCGGAACTCGTCGATGCATGGCGGCGGGGTGCAGTCGCACAAGCGCGCACGCTGACGCCGCCGCTCGTCCAGCTGGCAGCGGCACTGTTCGCAGAACCGAGCCCCGCAGTGTTCAAGGGGGTGCTGGCTGCGCTCGGCGTGATCGCCTCGCCGGCGGTCCGGCTGCCACTGCTCCCAGCGAGCCGACAGGCTGTCGATGTGGCGCTCGGGGCCCTCGCCGCTGCGGACGGCGCGGGTATGGCTGCCGAGCCTGCTTAGACTCGGTAGGCATGACAGTGATCCTGATCCGGCACGGCCGATCGACGGCCAACACGTCGGGCGTGCTGGCCGGGCGCACGGCCGGGGTCGAGCTCGACGAAGTCGGACGGGACCAGGCTGCGGGCCTGGTGTCGAGGTTGGCAGACGTCGATGTGGTAGCCGCGGTCCGTTCGCCGCTGCTCCGCTGCGAACAGACCCTTGGGCCGCTGCTCGCGGCAAAGGGGCTGGAGGGCACTGTCGACGACCGGCTCGCCGAGGTGGATTACGGCGCCTGGACCGGGCGCGCCATCACCGAGTTGTTGTCCGAGCCGCTGTGGAAGGTGGTTCAGCAACATCCGTCCGCGGCCGTCTTTCCCGGTGGGGAAGCGCTCGCTGCAGTGCAGGCCCGCGCGGTCGCGGCGGTCCGAGAACACGACCGGGCGATCACGGAGCGGTTCGGTCCCGGCGCGGTGTGGGTGGCGTGTTCGCACGGCGACGTGATCAAATCGGTGGTCGCGGACGCGGTGGGTTCTCACCTCGACCAGTTCCAGCGGATCATGGTCAATCCCGCGTCGGTGTCCGTCGTCGCCTATGGCGATACCCGCCCGATGGTGTTCTGCGTCAACGCAGGCGGGTCACTGTCGTTGCCGAAGCGCGCGCCCAAGGAGGCGACGGTCGGCGGGGAGTCGGGGGCGTGACGCGGAGTGTCTCGAACTTGTGATCGCCGGAGCGTCGCAGACCGCCCACGATGATTCGCCGGAACCACGACACGGCTGATCGGTTCCCGCGGGCCGGTTCCCCTGCCCACCGGGGACGATCCCACCGCGGTGATCCCGTCCGCGTCCGGCGCGATCGCCCTATGCCGCGCCCACGCCGCGTCACCGGGTTTAATGGTCCACGTAGGGTGGTACGAGCGCGTGAGGAGGCGTCGTGAGCCGATCGGTACATGTGTTCCGGACGCCGGACCGCTTCGTCGCGGGCACCGTCGGGCAGCCCGGTGAGCGGGCGTTCTACCTCCAGGCGGTGCACCGGTCGAGGGTGGTATCGGTGCTTCTGGAGAAACAGCAGGTGCAGGTGCTCGCAGAGCGCATCGATGCCTTGTTGGACGAGGTCAAGCGCCGCTTCGGAACCGAGATCCCGCCCGCGACGCCCACGGTGGCCGACCTCAGCCCGCTGGTGATGCCTGTGGACGCCGAGTTCCGCGTCGGCACCATGGGCCTGGGTTGGGACGCCGAGGCAGGGTCGGTGGTGGTGGAGTTGCTCGCGATCACCGAGACCGAACTGGACGAGTCGGTGGTCCTGGCCGACGATGCCGAGGACGGTCCCGACGCCGTCCGGGTCTTCCTCACCCCGTCTGCGGCGCGTGAGTTCGCCAGCCGTTCGGAGCGGGTCATCGGGGCCGGGCGGCCACCTTGCCCCATCTGCGGCAATCCGCTCGACTCGGACGGCCACATGTGTGTGCGTCTCAACGGCTACCACCGCAGCGCGCCGTTCGGTTCGCAGCAACCGGGACAGTGAGCGCCGAGGCCGAGTCGCAGCGCCCTGACGACGCCGAGCAGGATGCGCTCCGCAGGGCGGAGCTGCACGTCCTGGGGCGGATCGCGAGCGCTTCCAATGCCACGCTCCTCTGCGAGTTGGGGACCGGCGGCACCCGGTGCGTCTACAAGCCGGTCCGCGGCGAGGCGCCGCTGTGGGACTTCCCCGATGGCACTCTGGCAGGCCGCGAGGTCGGCTCGTACCTCGTGTCCGAGGCCCTCGGCTGGGGTGCGATACCGACGACGGTGCTGCGCAACGGGCCGGTGGGCCCCGGAATGGTGCAGCGCTGGATCGAATCGCCGACAGAGGACACCGACTCCGCGGGGGACACTGAACCGGGCGGTGACGGGGAGCCGAGCGAGCTGCCGGACCTGGTGGACAT
>CAJCHX010000631.1 GCA_903970215.1 Acidobacteriaceae bacterium | reverse complement strand
GTCCGGAGGCGTCGGCGATCGCCAATCTGTTGTCGCGGCTGAGCCTGAGCCTGATGGGCCTGATCGGTTGCCGTCACCTCATGGCCACCGCAGCCGAGCACGTGCTGCGGCGCTGGGAGGAGGGGGGCGGGCGAGTCGATTGGACTGTTCCGGCCACACCGTATCCCGACGTGCGGTACACCACGAGGGTCATGTTCTGGGACTGGGACCGGATCGCGGAGCAGGCTGCGCCGGATCTGTGGCCGATAATGATCGCCGAGTACGAGGCCATGGGTGGTGGATCGCGGGACGGATCGTTGCCCGTCCCGGGCGGCCTGGGTGTCGCACCGATCGCGGCGGCAGCCTGACCGAGGCGCCACGCTTCACGAACGAACGTGCCCGCCGGTACACTCAGGCTGGTGAATGTCCCGTTTGGCGGGGCTGCAAAACATTGGGGATAGAGACTAGGCCGCGGAGTTGGATGGAGTCCATGAGCGTGACGTGCATCGCGGACTGCGCGGCCTGAGCGGTATGTTCGAGCGCGTCGATCAGCGCACCGGGGCGCTGCTCGCCAGTACGGTCGGGGCGCTGCCGTTGATCGTGGTCGGGCTCGTTTGCCCGGGGTCGGTGGAACCCGGTGGTACCTACTGGCTGGTAGGAATCTGGCTCTACACGGTGCTGTCCGCGGCGATCGCGGTGCTGCGCCGACCGATCGGTGACGGCCCTTTCGCGGTGTTGAGCCTGGGCGGCATGGTGGGCATCGGGATCTCGGCCTGCCTGGTGACCGATCCTGGTACGGGGCACGCGATCCTGAGTCTGATCGCCGCCATACCGGCGATGGCGGCGATGGGGTCGAAGCTGTTGGAGGTGCTCGGCTTCGTCGTCGCTGCTGTGGTGGTCGCAACCGTGTGTTCGATCGTGATGGCCACGTCGACCGCGGATATCGTGATCGGGACCGGCGCCTCGATCATGGCGGCGGTCGTGCCCACCTCGATTGTGATCGGCCTGCGAAGATCGCTGGAACGAGCGGTCGCTCTGGCGGCGCGGGCGAGCGAGACGGACCCGCTGACAGGGACGCTCAACCGCCGCGGCCTGATCGCGCATGCCGAACCGTTGATCGCCCGGGCGGCTCGCGTGCAGGCGGGCATCGGATTCGTCACGGCCGACGTCGATCACTTCAAGTTGGTCAACGATCGGTTCGGCCACTCCAAGGGAGACGAGATCCTCGTCCACACCGCGGACACCATCCGCAGCACGTGTCGGGAAGGCGCGCTCGTGGCGCGGTTCGGCGGCGAGGAGTTCGTCGTGATGTTCCCAGCGGTCGACGAGCGCGACGTGACGGTGGTCAGTAACCGCATTCGGACGGCGGTCGAACGCGAGACGAGTGTGACCGTCAGTCTGGGCGCGGTGTACTGCCCGATCGTGGTGGTGGAGGCGTACGACATCGACGAGACCTGGAACGTGACGAGTCTGACCGACCGGCTGATCCGGGAGGCCGACCGATACCTCTACCAGGCCAAGGAGCAGGGACGGAACCTGGTCCGGGACGGCGTCTCGGAGGGGATCCGGTTCGTGGTGGTCCGCCCGCGGACGCCGTCGTTGCGCTATCGGCACCGCGTGTGGAGCAGCCGGTCGGCCCCCGGGCGGGAGCGGGGGCTCGACGACCTCGCGGACGAGCAGGCCGGCTGACCGGACTTGGGTGTCCGGGTCCGGTCCGCCCGTGGCGCGACTCCTATCGGGAGGTGTGCGGCATGAGCGCGTCGGCGGGGATGTTGCCGAAGCGTCCCGACTGGTAGTCCTCGATCGCCTGGACGAGCTCGGCGCGGGTGTTCATCACGAACGGGCCGTACTGCGCGACCGGCTCCCGGATCGGGCGGCCGCCCAGCAGCAGCGCCTCGAGCGTCGGCCGGTTCGAGTCCTGGCTTGCATCCGCGTGCACAGTGATCCGGTCGCCCGCGCCTAGCAGCGCGAGCTGGCCCTGGTGGATCGGGTGCCCCTCGGGCCCGACGCTGCCGCGTCCGCTGAGGATGTAGACCAGCGCGTTGAACTCGCGCGGCCACGGCACGTCCAACTCGGCGCCGGGTGCGACGGTGGCGTGTGCCATCGTGATCGGCGTTCGAGTGGATCCCGGGCCGGCGTGGCCGTCGACGTCGCCCGCGATGAGGCGGACCAGGGCGCCACCGTCGGCGCTCGACAGGAGCGTGGCCTCGCGCCCCTCGATGGCCTGGTAGGCGGGGGCGGCGAACTTGTCGGATCGGGGCAGGTTGACCCACAGCTGGATGCCGTGGAACACGCCGCCCGACTCGACCAGTTCGGCGGGCGGTGTCTCGATGTGCAGGATTCCGGAGCCGGCGGTCATCCACTGGGTGGCGCCGTCCTCGATCAGCCCGCCGCCGCCGTGACTGTCCTGATGGGCGAAGCGGCCGTCGATCATGTAGGTGACGGTCTCGAAACCTCGGTGCGGGTGCCAGTCGGTGCCCTTGGGCTCGCCGGGCTGGTATTCGACCTCGCCCATCTGGTCCATGTGGACGAACGGGTCGAGGTCGCGCGCGTGCACTCCGGCGAATGCGCGTACGACGGGGAAGCCGAGCCCCTCGTGTCCGCGGGGGCCGGTGGTCACCGAACGCACGGGGCGCCCGGTCTCATCCGGTCCGGTCGCGGCGATGCGCGGCAGGGTCAGGGTGTCGGCGGTGATAGCGGGCATTTCCGTCCTCCTCGATGGGACGAGTGGTGGTACGCACGGTACAACCGGACCGTGGTCCGATTAATTCCGGGGCAGGTGCTGGTGCCGGCGCGAGGAAACGTTCGGCTGCCGGCCGGTGAACGACGTGGTGTGGGTGGCGCGGCCGGCGACCGGTACGACAGGATCGGGGGATGGCCGAGGTCGACTTCACGCTCCTGGACGTGCCGCGTTCCGCACCGATCCACGATCCCGACGCCTTCTTGCGGGCCGCGATCGCGTGGCATTTCGGGAAGGACACCGGTTCGCCGTTCTGGTTGCGGACCGCGCAGAACCTCGAATTCGACCCGCTGACCGACGTCACCGGGTTCGATGACCTGCGGCTGTTCCCGGACCTCCTGAGCGCACTGCGCGACACGCCGGTCGAGGACCTCATCCCCCGCGGCTACGGCGCGCCCCTGCCGGTGCCCTTGATCTTCGAGTCCGGCGGCACCACGGGAGCGCCCAAGCGGACCGCCCAGTTGCCCGACTGGGTCGAGCAGGTCATCCGGTGGCAGGTCGAGGACTTCGCCGCCGGCGGGTTCGTGCCGGGCGCGGGAATGCTGGGCATGATGCCGAGCGGGCCGCACGGCGTCGGCTACTTCTCCCGGGCCGTCGCCGGACGGTTGGGGTCGGCGTTCCACACCATCGACCTCGACCCCCGCTGGGTCAAGAAGCTGGTCGCCCGCGACGCGACCCGCGAGGCGGCGGCATACGTCGACCATCTCGTGGACCAGGCCCGGCACGTCCTGCAGACGCAGAACATCGGAAACCTGCACACCACGCCGCCGCTGTTGTCGGCGCTCGCGCGTGACGATCGCCTCGTCGACCTGATCGACGCCAAGGTGCGCTACATCCTGCTCAGCGGCGCCCACCTCGACCCGGACACGCTGGACGTGCTGCGCGACGTCTTCCCCGGGGCGGCGATCACGACGGTGTTCGGCAGCACCATGATCCTGTCGCAGGCGGCCACCCGGGCACCGGCCGCGTCCGATGGGCCGTTCATCTTCGACCCGCGCTCGCCGTACATCGTGTTCTGGGTGATCGACCCCGAGACCGGGGAGCGGGTCCCATACGGCGAGCGCGGCCAGGTGGTGATGAACCACGTCAGCAAAGGCATGTTCATCCCGAACAACCTGGAACGCGACAGCGCGATCCGGCGGCGCGGGCCCGACGGGGGCGTGGGAGACTCGATCAGCGAGGTCGAGCCGGTCGACTCCTTCGAGGGCGAGACGGTCATCGAAGGGGTGTACTGAGTTGACAGTGCCCCCGACGGCGTCGACGGTGCCCCCGCTGACGGTCGACGCGCTGGTCCCGAGTGGCGTGTACCGCTCACGCAAGCGACAGATCATCACCGACGTCTCCGGTGTGCCGATCGCGGACTCCTCCATCGTGCCGCCGCTCTACATCACCCGGGCAGTCAGCGCTCAGCGCAGGGCCCGGCCGCTCCCGCTCGCAGAGAGCGTCGCCGCCCTCGCGGATGCCGCCGGCGTGTTCGTGGACTCGGTGGTCGCCGGGCTGCGGTTCGACGAGTACGTGGAGCTGACCGCCCGCGCGTCGGGGCTGCCGATCGCAGTGGCGCGATCCGGGGCGCGCAGCGTCGCCGACGCGCTCGCCACAGCCCTCGATGCGGTGCAGCCGGCCCGGCCGGCGGGCGCGGTTCTCGATTGGCGCGATGAGCGCGACCGGCAGGGGGGCGCGGTGTGGGCCCGCCGCGGCGAGGTGTTCGCCGTGCACGCTTCGGGTAACGCGCCCGGCGTGCACGGCCTGTGGCCGCAAGCGTTGTTGCTCGGCT
>CAJCHX010000630.1 GCA_903970215.1 Acidobacteriaceae bacterium | reverse complement strand
TGGCCGCAGTGGCTCGCCGGTCACCAGTGCGCGAAGTGCCGGGGTTCCGATCCACTCGGCATCGCCGTCGCCCAGTCGCGCCCGGCAGAGCTGATCGCACAGCTCGGCCGCCAGATCGAGCACGGCCGCGAGATCCCCGTTGCGGCGCACTGACTCCGGGGCAGCAGCAGCGGCTGTCCCCGCCCACGACCGCCAGGCGAGCGTGCTCAACGGGGCCCACCGCAACAGCCACTCGCCGTCCACGGCGGTCAGCGCGGGCGCCACCGCACCGGCGGCCACGAATCGCGCCACCGAAGCAGCGACCCACCGCAGATACCGCAGATCGGCGGCGCCTGCGTCGGGCGGCAGCGCGAGGAGTAGGTCCGCCGCCTTCGCCGGTCCCACGGTGACGCACTGCACGGGCTCGCGTCCCAATGGCCCGACCACAGTGACGGTCCGCTGCGGTGGCCTCGCCGCGACCAGCTCGCGAACGGGTGTCGGCAACGCGTCCGGATCGGGCGTGCCGGTGGGCACGCCCGCATCGTCGTCGAACCAGAGCGTGAGACCCGCCCCCGGCCGCCACAGCGCGTGTACCACGCCGGGGTCGCCGGACGATCCACTCGCCCTCGCACCGTCGGTCCGCGCCATCGTCACTCCCGGGACGTGTTGGCCCCGCACAGCAGCACGACCACCCGTTCGCCCGGCTCGGGCCGATACGCCCCGGACAGCAGCGCCGCGTACGCCGCAGCAGTGCCGTACTCGATCAGGATGCGGCGCTGCGTGAACAGTTCCTCGCGGGCGGCGACGACATCCTCGTCGCCCACCAGAACACTGCGCACGCCGCATTCGCGCGCTACGGCGAAGCCGATGTCGCCGAGCCACGGGGCGCCCAGTCCATCGGCTGCGATGCCACTGACCGGTACCTCGACCGGCCGCCCGGCCGCGAGCGCGTTCGTGAGCGTGGGGCAGCCCTCGGTCTCGACTCCCACCACCGAAGTGCCCTCCAGGCCGGCCGCCCGGAGCCCCATCGCCACCCCGGCCATCACGCCGCCGCCCGCCACCGCCACCAGCACGGTGTCGACCCGACCCCGGGCCCCTTCGACGAGGTCGAACGCAACGGTCCCGTTCCCCGCGCACAGATCGCGGTCGTCGTACGGGTGCACGAAGACGGTGCCCTCGACGGTCGCCTCGGTGCGCGCCGCCTCATAGGCCTCAGGGAACCCGTTGGTGACCGGGACGACCTCGGCGCCCAGCTTCGACAGCCGGATCACCTTGTGCGTGGGAGTGTTGTTGGGGGTGTAGACGCGCACCGGCAGCCCGAGCGTCTGCGCGGCCGCTGCCGTAGCCACGGCGGCGTTTCCACTGGAAGCGACCGCGACCCGGCGCACCGGCCCCGTCTCCAGCGCGGCGAGCAGTCGATTCATGGCCCCTCGGTACTTGACGGTGCCGCCGAACTGCAGGTATTCGAGGTGGAGGCGAACGTCGTCGCCAGGCAGCTCGAGCACGGGGGTGTGGATGACGCGGCCCTCCAGCCGCACTCGGGCCGCGAGCACGTCGTCCGGCGTCAGCAGACGGACGTGGGGCGGTGCCGGATCGGTCATGTGGTCACCGCGTATGCCTCGTGACGGTGGCGGAGCCGATGGCGCAGATGCGCCCGCACCGCAGGCCACTCGGCGCGCAGGATGGAGAACATGACGACGTCCATCAGCGCGCCGTTGCGATAGCGGCGGTGGGCACGGAGAACGCCGTCCTGTTTGGCGCCCAGCCGGGCGATCGCCTCCCGCGACTGGATGTTGGCCCACTGCGTGCGGAGGCCGACGCACTCGCATCCGAGTACGTCGAATGCATGCCCGAGCAGTAGCAACTTCGCTTCGGGATTGGTGCCGGCGCCGTGCGTCGACTGCCGGTTCCACGTGTACCCGATCTCGAGCCGCGGCACGTCGGGGTCGAGGTCGTAGTACGTGGTCATCCCGAGGACGGTGCCGTCGGCCGCGACGGTGGTGAACGGGATCATCTGTCCCGCCGCCTGCAATGCCAATCGCCGGTCGATCTCGCCCGCCAGCCCGGACGGCTGCGGCATCGACGTGTACCAGCGATCCCACACCTGGCCGTCCTGCAGCGCATCGGCGAGCCCTGGTTCGTGGGCACGACTCAGCGGCTCGAGCCGCACCAGACGGCCACCGCGGCCTGGGCGTTCCGCTCCTGCTTGGCGCGGCGAACGTCCTCCCGCAGCTGCTGAACCATGTGGGCCTTGCTGGCCGCCGTCTTCACGTGAGTGCCGGAGAGGCGCTTGACCCACTCGGGATAGAACGCCGCCTTCATGGGACGGATGGCCTTCAGCTCGTCGCGGACCAGAGCGAGGTGCTTGTCGCTGAGGACCTCGGCGTGCACCGCCGACTCGTATGCGTCGTCCGGGAACAGATCCCAGCCCGCGAACTCGAGATCCCCCAGGTGCCTCAGCGC
>CAJCHX010000629.1 GCA_903970215.1 Acidobacteriaceae bacterium | reverse complement strand
GGGCGTGTACCCGGCGCCGAGCGATCGCAGCATCACCTGCACCCCCGCCACGTGGTGCGGCGGCATCGCGAGGAGCCACTGGCCCGGGCCGCCGAGCCGCTCGTGGGTGCCCGCGGCGCTGGCGAGCAACGACTCGCGGGTCAGCATCGCCCCCTTAGGGGTGCCGGTGGTCCCGGACGTAGCCACGACAAGCGCCACGCGGTCGTCGATCGGCTGCCCGGCGGCGAGCGCATCCGTCAGCCGCGCGGCCTCGACTGCGTTGCCAGCGGGGACCGGCAGCAGTGGGGGAGCGGAGCCGTCGAGCAGCGCAGACAGATCGGCGAGCGCCGATTCGACGGTGTCGATCGGCAGGGTCTGCAGGTCTGTCACGCGCCACCGTAGGGGCCGGAACCGTGGGGGTCCTCGCCGCCTCCCTGGCGGTTCTCGCCCTGCCCGTTCTCGCCCTGCCCTTTCTCGCCCCGCCCGTTTCCGCCCTGCCCGTTTCCGCCCTGCCCCGAGTCGCTCTGGTCCGCAGCTCCGTCGCCGTCGTCACCGGGCGTCGCACGCAGCGGTGCGTCGTCGAACGGCCAACCCTTGCGTTCCAGGCGCTCGCGCACCCGTGCGATATCCGACTCCGACGGGAGGGCATGCGTACGTTGGCTGATCGCCACCGCGGCATCGATCCGCGTGATCGGCGCGACGCCCGCGGGCGTCATCACCGCGTCATCGATGAGATCGCGCGTGACCTCTTTGACTTCGTCCGCCGTGAGCTGGCGCTCGAGGAGCGCGAACAGCGGTTGGTAGTCGTTCTGTGGGACCCCGTCTGGGTACCCCGCGCGCAGCCAGTCGACGATGCGCGTGATGAATCCCGGTCCTCTACTCATAGGAACCGCCCTTCCCCGTTCACGGCCGCAGCCTCCTACCCGGTCAAGGATAAGAGGCTGCGGTCAGGCATGCGCTGGTCGCACGCACTTATGGACTTGTTTTCAGTTGGCGAAGCCGGTCAACGGCCAGCCGCCGGCTGCGAGTCGGGCGGCGACCGCCCGCGTGTCCTCCGGGGCGGGCGTGGCGTGGGTCACCTTGGCGATGGCTTCCTCGATCTGCCCGCGGGCGACGGAGCCCTCGGGGCGGGCCGCGAGGAGGTGTCCGATCACCTGGTGCTGCTCGTCCTCGGTCAGGGTGCGACGGAGCAGAGCCAGGAGCGGGATGTAGTCCTTGGGCGGGACACCCTCGGGGTACCCCTCCCGCAGCCAGCCGAGGACCTGGGTCAGCGTGCTGTTGTCAGAGTTGTTGGTCACGCGTGTCTCCTCGAGAGGTCAGTGCTGCTCGGGTCACTTGTGGAACGGCGGGAAGTAGTGGAAGTTGAGGGTCTCACCCTGGCCCTGCGCGATGATCGTCCAAACACCGAAGATGATCACCAGGACCACGAAGGCGAACGCGAGGACGGCGGCGACCTTGCCGATCGGGTTGCCCTTGGTGACACTGCCGTCAGCGTGCTCGTGCCCATCGCCGATGGCGTAGCTGCGGATACCGACGGCGAAGAGGGCCGGCAGTGCGGCGCCCAGAACCAGACCGGCGATGAGGACCTTGTATGCGGCGTCCCAGAGAGCGGTAAGCATTTCCATGATTAGTCAGTGCCCTTTCAGACGGTCGCGGGGGTCTTGGGCGGGGTGATCGAGTGGGTCTTCTCGTCCCAATCGGCGTTGACGTTGCTCGAGTCGATCTTCTGCTGCTGCGCGCGGTAGTACATGTAACCGGCCAGACCGAGCAGGATCGCGAACATCACGTACGGACCCACGGTGGGGATCTTGGCGCCGATGACCCACATGATCGCGCCCACGATCGCAGCGGACGGCAGGGTGATGACCCACGCCGCCAGCATGCGGCCCGCTACCCGCCAGCGGACCACGCCGCCGGGCTTGCCCACACCCGAGCCGAGGATCGAGCCGGTGGCCACGTGCGTGGTCGACAGCGCGAAGCCCATGCCGGTGGAGACCAGGACCACGGTCGCGGTCGCAGCCTCGGCCGCCATACCCTGCGGCGAGTGGATCTCGACGAGGCCCTTACCCAGGGTGCGGATGACCCGCCAGCCACCGATGTAGGTACCCGATGCGATCGCCACGGCGCAGCACACCTTGACCCAGACCGGGATGTTGTGCAGGTTGTGCCAGGCGAAGAAGCCGGTGGCGTTCTTGTCGTCCCAGCTGTACCCGATCAGGGCGAGGGTGATGACACCCATCGTCTTCTGGGCGTCGTTGGTGCCGTGCGCGAGCGACAGCAGCGAGGCGGTGCCGATCTGACCGATCCGGAAACCGGACTCGGTGAACTTGGCCGCGACGCCCTCGGTGATCTTGTACACCAGCCACGTGCCGACGCACGCGACGATTCCGGCGATCAGCGGCGAGATGAGTGCGGGCAGAATCACCTTGCCGACCACACCGTCCAGGTGCTTGCCGTGCCCGTTCCACACCACGCCGCTGCCGCCCAGTGCCGCCATCGTGGCGCCGATCAGACCGCCGAACAGCGCGTGCGAGCTGGAGCTGGGCAGACCCAGCAGCCAGGTGAGGAGGTTCCAGATGATGCCGCCGATCAGGCCGGCGAACACGATGACCAGCAGCGCGTGGCCGTGGTTCGCCGTCATCGACGGGATGGGCAGGCCCTTGTGCGCACCGGAGCTCTGCTGAATCTTGACCACGGAGTTGGTCACCGTCAGCGCGACGGCCACGGAGAGGAATGCACCCACCAGGTTCAGGATCGCAGAGATCGTGACCGCAGTCTTGGGCTTGAGGGCGCCCGTAGCGATGGACGTGGCCATCGCATTACCCGTGTCGTGGAAGCCGTTGGTGAAGTCGAAGCCGAGGCCCGTGACAATCACCAACAGCAGAATGACCAGTTCGCTGTTCATGGTTGAAGATTGTGGGGTGCCCGGGATCGATTGAGCAAACATGTGACTGGTGGTATTAGCGCTCTGACCTGGCACTTCTCTGATCCGCGGTGACAGTTCACCGAATGTTCATCCAGTTGCTGCCCGGTTGGCGCCCAGTTCTCGGCGGCCGTTTCTCGGCCCGTTGCCGTCAGCACATCCGTCAGCAGCTCAGTGGACTCTGGTCAAGGCTTAGGATCCGAGCATGAGTTCCCTGGACATCCGCGTTTTGGGTCAGGTGTCGATGTCGGTGAACGGCGGGGCGAACGAGGTTTCGGGCGTCAAGCCCAGATCGGTACTGGCGTTGCTCGTGCTCAACCGGAATCGCGCCATCACCGTCGATTCGCTGAGCGAGCAGGTGTGGGACGGCAATCCCCCCGCGTCCGCAGTAGCGAGCCTCCAGGTCTTCGTCTCGGGGTTGCGGAAGGCGCTGCGCGGGCCGATCGGGCCCGACGGTGTCGGCTCGGGCCTGGACGCCGCCCTGGTGACCGCCGGACGTACCTACCGGCTCGACCTGACTCCGGAGCAGTCCGACATCGGGCGGTTCGAGTCGGCCCGCAAGCGCGGGGCCGAGCTGGCCGCGTCGGGCCGGTATGAGCAGGCGTCGCTGATGTTCGCCAAGGCGCTCGGTGAGTTCCGCGGCGATGCCGTCGCCGATCTCCGTGGGCTGCAGTTCGCGGACACCTTCGCGCTGGGAATGGCGGAGGAGCGGGCGGCCGCGCTGTCCGCGATGTACGACGCCGAGATCGCGGCCGGGCGCGCGTCCGCCGTCGTCGGCGATCTGCGTCGGCTCGTGACCGACAATCCGCTGCGCGAGCCGCTGTGGGCTCAGCTGATCACCGCCCTGTATCTGTGCGGGCGGCAGGCGGACGCGCTCGACTCGTGCCGCGAGCTGCGCCGCACGCTCGCGGACGAGCTCGGGATCGACCCGTCGCCGAGCCTCGTCGACCTCGAGCGGGCCGTGCTGCGTCAGGAGCCGCTCGCCGCCGCGCCTGCGCCGCGCCCGCATTCGGTGGACCCGCGGGCCTTCGAGAAGACCGAGACCGACGCGGCCGGCGGTGCGCTGCCGCCCCGCGGCTCACTGACGGCGCCCGATGGCACCGCGTACTCGGTGGTGGGGGAACTGCGACTCGGGCGGCTGCCCGACAACGACGTCTCCATCGACGACGCGAAGGTCTCCCGAGAGCACGCGGTGATCACCAGCACCGCGTCCGGGTTCGTGGTTCGCGACCTGCAGTCGTCGAACGGCACGTACGTGGGCGAGCGCCGGGTGGACGGCTCGGCGGTGTTGTCCGATGGCGACGAGTTGACCCTCGGTCGCACGACGTTCCGATTCGCGGTGGCGGAGTAGGGACGCG
>CAJCHX010000628.1 GCA_903970215.1 Acidobacteriaceae bacterium | reverse complement strand
CCGGATGGTTCAGCCTAAGGCCCCGCGCCCGTCGGCGCCGCGCCAATTCGGCCGCGTACGAGAGGAGCAGGCGTTCCTGCTCGTGCGGGGTCAGTTGCATCGGTCCTCCGTCGGACTCACCGGATCACGAACTGCCATCCTGCCATGCGGTGACGCCGTTCGCGCGGTGAGACCGCACCGGCTCGAGACCTCTGGACATGGACGTCCGTGGCCGGCCGGCGGCGGTCCGACCGGCGCGGCACCTTTCTCATCTTATGAGACGACAATATCAATTGCTGAGACGTCGTGGTTGACTGTCCGGCATGGACGGAGATCGGGCCATCGGTACATGGCGAGTGAATCTGGCGGTGTGCGCCTTCGGTTCGTTCACCACGCTCGTGGCGATGACGATGCTCGTTCCACTGCTACCGGACTTCGTCCGGACACTCGGCGCACGCTCGGGCACCGACGTGCTGCGCTGGTCCGGATGCGCATATAGCGCGACGTTCGTCACCGCCGCCCTCACGGCACCCCTGTGGGGCGCCTTGGGCGACCGTTACGGGCGCCGTTCGATGCTGCTGCGGGCGAGCCTGGGGATGGCAGTGGTGACGCCGCTGATCGGTCTTAGCCATACGGTCTGGCAGCTGGTCGCGCTGCGCCTGCTCATGGGACTGATGGGCGGCTACTCGTCGGGCGCGACGATCCTCGTCGCCGCGCAGGCGCCCGCGGAGCGCCGCGGCTGGGCACTCGGGGTGCTGTCGTCGGGCATCCTGGCGGGGGCGGTGGCAGGGCCGCTGATCGGTGGCGTCCTGCCGGGCCTGATCGGCATAGGAGCCACCTTCGTGGCGTCCGGCGCCGCGATCCTCGCCGCATTCCTGGCCACCGCCGCGTTCGTGCGCGACGTCCCCGACCGCGTGAGCGCGGCGCCCCCATCGCCGGGTGGAACCGCATCGCGCAGGGTGCCGTCGGGTGTGCCACTGCTACTGGCAACCACCACGCTCTCGACCTTCGCACTGATGTCGGCCGAGCCGATCATCACCGTGTACGCCCGCGAGCTGGGCGGGGGCACCCACGCCGCGTCATGGGCCGGGCTGGCGATGGCGCTGTCCGCAGCCGGCAGCATGGTCGCGGCGCCCCGGCTCGGGCGAGTCACCGACCGGTGGGGTCCCCGCGCCGTGATCGTCGGCAGCCTGGTCGTGGGTGCCGCACTGTTGGCAGCGCAAGCCGCGGCGACCGGTGTCGTGATGCTGTGCGCGCTGCGACTGGCCGCGGGAATCGCGCTCGCGGGCCTCACTCCGGCGGTGGCTGCGGCGATCCGGGAGCGGACGCCGTCGGACCGGGTCGGCCGAGTGCTGGGACTGAACGTGTCGGCGCAGTACGTCGGTCAGATCGCGGGACCCGTGTTGGGCGCCGAGGTCGGCGGGGCGCTCGGCGTGCGCGCGGTGTTCGGGACGACGGCGGTGGTGCTGGCCGTCGCCGCGCTCGCACCTGCACGATTCCCCCGCGTCACTCGACGTTCTGCAGCCGCACCTGACCACGAGCGATCGTCTTCCCCGACGCGGCGGTGATCTCCACCAGCCACAACTGCTGGCGACGACCACGGTGGATCGGCGTGGAGCGTGCGGTCAGGTCGCCCTCGGACACCGCACGCAGGAAGTCGGTATTGTTGTTGACCCCCACGACATGGCCCGCCTGCCCCGTCGCCTCCAGCCAGATCTGCCCCGACACGGAGGCGACGGACTCGACCACCGAGCAGTAGACCCCACCGTGGGTGATCCCCCAGGGCTGCAACAGCGCCGGCGTCACGGTGAACTCGGCGGTGACCGCATCGGCGGTGACATCGACGTATCGCAGCCCGAGGGTCTTGTCGAAGCCCTGAGGTCCGCTCGAGAGGATCTGGCGCTGGAGCGTCGCAGGAGACGCGTCGTCGGTCATCCAGCCACCATAATCCGGCCCGCGGCCCGGAATGGGCCCGATCCCGCGCCGCGATCTGGAACGCCCCCGAAACGAGAATCGGCGGGCCCCACGCTCAGCCTTCGTGGGACCCGCCGTGGCACAGACCGGGCGATCGCTGCAGCCCTCAGCTTCGCTCCCGCGGTCTGGTCCGGTTCTCGGTTGCTTGCGCAACAACCATGACTCTAGGCGAGCCTTGCCTAACTTAGCAAGCCCTAATTTTGTGGCGTTTCTTACGACACGTCGTCGTAGCAATCCCCGGCTCTGCGGGTAAACTGTGGGGAATGGCGGCATTGGGAGATCTGGAGCGCGCGGTCATGGACCATCTGTGGGCGTCCACAGAACCGCAGACCGTGCGCCAGGTACACGACGCCTTGTCCCGCGATCGGGAACTGGCGTACACGACGGTGATGACGGTATTGCAGCGCCTCGCGAAGAAGAAGCTGGTCACCCAGCTGCGCAATGATCGGGCACACCGGTACACAGCGACCTTCGGCCGCGAGGAACTGGTGGCGGACCTCATGTTCGACGCACTGGCGCAAGCCGAGAACTCGCGGGAGGCCGCCCTCGTGCACTTCGTCGAACGAGTAGGCGCCGACGAGGCCGAAGCCCTTCGGCGCGCCTTGGCCGACTTGGATGCTGCGCATCCTGACCATCGAGGCTGAGACTCCCTGAGCGTTTCGATATCCTCGGGGACGTGTCGGCTGTCATCTTCGGCGTACTCGCCCTGCTGCTGTCGGGGCCGGTACCCATGTGGCTCGCGGCGTCGCGATGGCCGATCCATGCGCCCCGCGCCGCGCTGGTCCTGTGGCAGTCGATCGCCCTCGCGGCAGTCCTCTCCGCCTTCAGTTGTGGGCTGGTGATCGCGAGCCGCCTGCTGGCTCCGGGCGCCGACGGCCGCCCCACCACCGATCCGCTCACCGAGATCCATCGACTCGGACTGCTCGCCTGGATCACCTCAGTGCTCGTGTTCGCCCTCACCGTCGTGATCGGCGCCCGCCTGATCACGACCGTCGTTCAGGTCGCGGTTCGTACGCGTCGGCGCCGGGCGCGCCACCGCACCGTCGTCGACGTGCTGTCACACGTGGTGGAGCGCAGCGACCCGCGGATGACCGCGAACGACCTGCGGGTGCTGGCGGTCGACGAGCCGCTCGCGTATTGCCTGCCCGGGCTGCGCCACCGAGTGGTGCTCAGTCACGGCACGCTGGCCCAACTGTCGGATGCAGAGCTGACGGCCGTCCTGGCCCACGAGCGCGCCCACCTGCGCGCGCGCCACGACCTGGTGCTCGAGGCCTTCACCGCCGTGCACCACGCCTTCCCGAGACTGGTTCGTTCGACGTCGGCGCTGGACTCTGTCGGCCTGCTCGTGGAACTTCTCGCCGACGACCGCGCCGTGTCCGCCGCCGGTCCGCGGCCCCTGGCTCGAGCGCTGGTCACCTGCAGCAAGACATCGGCGCCGCACGGCGCACTCGCCGTCGGCGGTACCGCGACCCTGGTGCGCGTCGAGCGCCTCGGCGCCCCTCGCTCCGGACGGCTGTTCGATACCGGGATCTACCTGTTGGCCGGCGCGATCCTGGTGGTGCCCACCGTCGCCGTCGCCGTGCCCTGGCTCACCGAACTGGACCGATTGTTCTTCCGCCACTGAGTCACAGCGAGCACTGAGTCGCGGCGAGCGGTGGGTGCCGGGCGCTCCGTTCGCCGTCGACGTGTCGGTGGGGCCGGTCGTACAGTGAGCGCATTCGACGCAGCACGGCAATGCGCAGGGGGGAACGCAGCGATGACCGATCCGTACTACCAGCAGCCCGACCGGGGCCAGCCCTACGGCTACCCGGGCGGGTACCAGCAGCCCGGCATCCAGCAACCCGGTTTCCAGCAGCCCGGTTTCCAGCCGGGCGGATACCCACCCGGCGTGCCGGGTCCGGCGTACCCGGGCGGTTTCCCCGGGCCCACCCCAGGGGCGCCCTACGGCGTCGACCCGGTCACGGGGCTGCCCTATTCCGATAAGTCGAAGATCGCGGCAGGCCTGCTGCAATTGTTCTTCGGGCATCTCGGCGTAGGCCGGTTCTACATCGGATCTACCACGATCGGCCTGATCCAGCTGTGCGTGTTTCTTGTGAGCATCCCGCTGTGCCTCGTCGTCATCGGGTTCTTCACCTGGGCGGCATTGGGTCTGTGGGCCTTCATCGACGCGATCATGATGTTCACGGGTAGCGTGCGGGACGGTCACGGACGTCCGCTCCGCCCCTAGGTCGGCTAGGCTGAATCCACGTGCGCTTCCTCGATGGCAATCACCCGCAGTACGACCTCACCTACGACGACGTCTTCCTGGTTCCCGATCGTTCGGACGTGACGTCCCGATTCGACGTCGATCTGTCGACCGTCGACGGCAGCGGCACGACGATCCCGATCGTCGTCGCCAACATGACGGCTGTGGCGGGTCGCCGAATGGCGGAGACGGTCGCGCGGCGCGGCGGAATCGTGGTGCTTCCGCAAGACCTGCCGCTCGCGGCCGCGGCGGCCACCATCGGCTACGTCAAGAGCCGCGACCTCGTGGCCGACACTCCGGTCACCCTCGGGCCGGACGACTCCGTCAGTGACGCCGTGGCACTGCTTCCCAAGCGGGCACACGACACCGTCGTGGTGGTCGACGAGGGCCGCCCGGTCGGGCTCGTGAGCTCGTCCGACTGCGCCGACGTGGACCGTTTCGCCCGCCTGCGGGACGTGATGCACACCGGCTTCGTCACGGCGAAGCGCGGTACCGACCCGCGCGAAGTGTTCGCACTACTCGATTCCCAGCGCGGGCGGATCGCCGTGCTGGTGGAGGACGACGGCGTGACGCTGCACGGAGTGCTCACCCGCACCGGCACGATCCGCGCGGGTATCTACTCCCCCGCCGTCGACGCCCGCAATCGGCTGCGCATCGCGGCCGCGGTCGGCATCAACGGAGACGTCCAGGCGAAGGCGACCGCCCTGGCTGAGGCGGGAGCGGACGTACTCGTCGTCGACACCGCGCACGGCCATCAGGCCAAGATGTTCGAAGCCCTCGACGCCGTCGCGGCCGCCGGGCTCGGCCTGCCCATCGCGGCCGGCAACGTGGTATCCCGTGCGGGGGCACGCGATCTGGTGAACGCGGGGGCGACCATCGTCAAGGTGGGCGTCGGCCCCGGGGCGATGTGCACCACCCGGATGATGACGGGCGTCGGCCGCCCACAGTTCTCGGCCGTCGCCGAATGCTCCGCTGCCGCGCGCGAACTCGGCGCGCACGTGTGGGCCGACGGTGGCGTACGCCACCCCCGCGACGTCGCACTCGCGCTGGCCGCGGGCGCGGCCAACGTCATGGTCGGATCGTGGTTCGCCGGCACCTACGAGTCGCCGGGCGACATGAAGTACACGGCCGACGGCGCCGCCTACAAGGAGAGCTTCGGCATGGCCTCGAAGCGCGCCGTCGCCGCCCGGACCGCGGACGAGGGCGCGTTCGATCGCGCTCGAAAGGCGCTGTTCGAGGAAGGTATCAGCAGCTCCAAGATCCGGATCGACCCCGAGGCACCCAGCGTCGAAGACCTGCTCGACCGGATCTGTTCAGGAGTCCGCTCCGCCGCCACGTACACCGGTGCCCGCACCCTCGAAGAGCTCCACGAACGAGCCACGCTGGGCGTCCAGAGCGCCGCGGGCTTCGCGGAGGGACGCCCGCTGCCGACCGGATGGTGACCGGCGGGCCGGATCTCGGCCGGTATGACCGGTAAGATCCA
>CAJCHX010000627.1 GCA_903970215.1 Acidobacteriaceae bacterium | reverse complement strand
AGAACGATGCGGGCGCCGCGCACCGCCACGTGGGCGTCAAGTTCCTGCGCAAGTTGCCCACCGGCAACCCAGTGACTGTCCGCGACGTGACCGCCCTCGTATTCCTCGCGAGTGCGCACGTCGAACAGATACAACGTGCGCCGCTGGCGCTCGGCGCGGAGGCGAGCCACCGTGGACGCGTCGGCGGTCTCTACTCCGGCGGTGGCGGCAACTCGCTCGGCTGCGGCAGCGGCCCATGCTCGAGCATCTGGGCTGGGTGGACCGGGGAGCTCGATCGGTCCGTCCTCCAGCGCGAGGCCGGCGAAGCGCCAGCCATTGGTGCCATCCTCGAGCCAGGCGACCGGATTGGGGAGGCCGGCGTCGATTAGGGAGTGCGCGCCGACCAGTCCGCGAGTGCGGCCGGCGCAGGTTACGACGACCAATGTCTCAGGCGAGGGCGTGAGGTCGCGGACCCGGTGAACCAGTTCGGGGCCGGGGCACGCAATGGAGCCTGGGATCCGCTGATCCTCGATCTCGAGAACGGTTCGCGTATCGACGACGACGAGATCTTCGCCTGACTGTCGCCGGCGGTCGAGCTCAAGTGCGTCGATGGCCGGGATCGATGGGATCCCCCAGGTGGTTTCACCGACGGCTTTGCTGCGGACATGCACCCCGGTGAACACGCCCAGCCCGGCGGCCTCCCATGTACGAGCGTTGCCCGCGAGGAGGATCGCCTGATCGTAGCCTCGCGCGCGCAGGACATCGATGGCACGTTCGCCGCGGTTGCCGGAGCCGCCGTCGGTCACGATCACCCTGACGCTGTGCCGGGGCAGCAGGCGCTCGAGGTCCAGCTCGAGCGTGCTCAACGGCACCGACGCCGCGTGCAATAGGTGACCGTCAGCGAAGTCGCGCTCGTCGCGCACATCGAGCACGGCGAGCTCACTGCCGTCGGCGAGCAGGCCGACCAGTGCCTCGGGTGCGATCGTCGGGCGATCACCCCGCTCGACGACGATCACTCCGTCGGCAGCGTCTGTCGTGGTGGGACCTGCTGGGTGGCTCATAGTCTCTGCCCTCGCTTGATGTGGTATTTCGGTGGCTGTTCTGCTTGCGTGCGTCACTGACTACCGCTGTCGGGTCAGATCAGGGAGCTCTTCGGCGGAGGCGTCTCGTTCAGGACGAATCGACCGATGTGTCGATACTTCCAGCGGACCGGGTCGTGCAAGGTGTGCGTCCGCGCGTTGCGCCAGAAGCGATCCAGTCGATGTTCCGTGATCGTTCCCTCGATGCCTGCGAGCTCGAGGATTTCGTTTGTCGTGCGGATCACGGTCTTCGACGCGTGTGACTTGAGCGCCGCGACATCGATCGAAAGCTCAGCAGTGCTGCGGTCGGTGAGCCCTTCGGCGAGCGCGGCGTCCAACCGCCTGGCGGTATCGCGCAGCGCAGCCTCAGCGACGAAGATGTCACTGGCGAGGTCACCGACCTGCTCGGCGATGCTCACCTCGTCGGCACCGGAGGCCTCGCCTCCACCGTGCGTTGCGGCGATGGTGCGTTGGATGAACTCGCGCGCGCCATCGAGGGCGCCTCGGGCGGTGCCGATGTCGATTGCCGTGTGGAGGAGCTGGTCGAACGATCCTCGCACCGTGGGGCCGTCGAGCGATCGCCATTCGGGGATGACGTGACTCAGCGGGAGCTTCACACGGTTCAGGGTGACGGGGGCAACAGTTCCGGCTCGCTGTCCGAAGGACCACGGCTCCGTGGTGATCGACAGCCCTGGCGCGTTGTTGGGGACGATGCCGATCGTCACGCGTCCGGAATCGTCCTCAACTACCGCGCCGATCCAGTCGGCGGCGAGCGCTCCATTTCCGTGATACCCGTCAGCGCTGACAAGCGCATGGTCTGCTGCGAGCACGACGCTGCCCAGTGGGGGCTTGTGGCCACAGGTGCCACCGAGACGCACGCCATCGAGAACCTCAGGGAGCACGCGACCGCGCAGGTCTTCATGCCCAAGCCGGACGACGGCGTCGACGAGGACGAAGTGGGAGACAAGCGAGGCCGCGACGGCAGCGTCGGCGGCAGCAATGATGCGAAAGACCTCTACGACGGTGGCCCGGCTTAAGCCGGGGCCGCCATATTTGGCGGGGACAGCCAGCGCGAGTAGCCCGCTCTGTGCGATCGCCCGCGAGGCGTCGGCCGCCAAGGACGGGTCACGGTCCCGCTCGAGCGCGGTGGCGCGCAGCTCGGCAGCCACGGCCTCCGCTTGCTGGATCACTTGCTGATCTGACCTGAAACCCCCAGGTTTGGCCTCTACATCGATGGTGGCGGTCATTGCGCTCCTCATGTGGTTGAGTTGACGACTGCTTGGTGGCTGGCGGGCCTTAGATTCGTCGCGCCCGACGGGGCGCTGAGCGATGTCAGAAGTAGCCCATCTCGGGCGGCGCCGTGCCGTTGATCTCGTAGTCGC
>CAJCHX010000626.1 GCA_903970215.1 Acidobacteriaceae bacterium | reverse complement strand
CCCGGCGCCGAGCGTGAGTGATGGACATCTGTCTCCTCGACCTGAGCAGAACCTTCGAGTACGGAAACTCATTCTGAACAGATAGTTCCCGGAACGGCAATGCGGCGTCGAGGTTCGTGACCGAGATGCGACCGAATCCGGCCACGACGGGTCACGCCAGCGCGCGGTCGAGCGCGTCCCGCCAATCCGGGAGCGGGTCCAGACCGAGCGCCGTCCACGACGCCGGCGACAGTACGGAGTACGCGGGCCGGGGCGCCGGCCGCGGGAACTCCGCCGTCGTACACGGGCTCACCCGCTGTGGATCGGCGCCCAGGCCGGCGAACACCGCGCGCGCCAGGTCGAACCAGGCGGCACTGCCGCCACCCGCCGCGTGCACCACCGCGCCGGGTCGATCCCCCTGTGCGGCAAGCAGATCCGCCAGGTCGATCAGGCCGGAAGCGAGGTCGGAGGCATACGTGGGCGAGCCCACCTGGTCGTCCACGACCCGCGGGTCGACCCCGTTGTCGGCCAACCGCCGCATCGTGCCGACGAAGTCCTTCGCGCCGGGCGCCCCGGTGTAGACCCACGCGGTGCGGACCACGACGGTCCGTGGGTCGGCAGCGAGGGCCGCTCGCTCACCGTCGAGTTTCGTACGGCCGTAAGCAGATTCAGGGGCACAGGGGTCGCCGGGCTCCCACGGGCGGGGCGCTGCGGGCGAGGGCCCGAAGACGTAGTCGGTGGAGACGTGTATCAACCGCGCACCCGTCTCGGCGGTGCGCCGGGCGAGCAGGCCGGGGGCGACCGCGTTGAGGGCGGCCGCGCCGTCGGCATCGGACTCCGCGGCGTCCACCGCGGTGTACGCGGCGCAGTTGATCAGCACCGTCTCAGGGTCCAGGTCGAGTGCGGAGACCGCGCCTGCGTCCGTCACGTCCAGATCCGCTCGGCCCAGCCCGACGGCGTCGAGACCCCGCTCGTCGGCATGCTTGGCGAGCCACGTCCCCACCTGACCGGAAGCCCCGGTGATCACCATCCGCACACCGCGACGCTACAGGCCATCACCATCGAGCGCGGTGTGACGGACGCAATACTTCTCCACCGAGGCTTCGCGCAGAAACAATCAACACTATACTACGGTGCAATGCCTGCACACGCCGCTGAGCCCGGACTCGCCCTGCACGGCCGCGAGTTTCGTGCCGCGCGCCGGCCGCTCCGAGATCCGCGAGATACGTAAGACGCCCAGGGCCCACCTCGTGTGGGTCGTCCACAATGCTGAGCAGACTCACCCACCGACAGCGAGAATGGCGAGATGAGCCACCCCCCCACCATCACCGTTGACGGGACACCGGTCGTCCGGCTCACCGAGCACGAGACCATCGATCGCATCCGTCCCCGCGCCGCCGAGCCCGGCGAGCGCCCGCTCGCGATCGGTTCGGTCAATCTCGACCACCTTCACCACTTCCGCACCGGCGCAGTGTCGCTGGCGGGCGATCGGGTGGAGTGGCTGTGGCTCGCCGACGGCGCGCCGGTGGCTCGCCGCGGCGCGCAACTCGCGCGCCGACCGTGGCCCAGAGTGACGGGCGCCGATCTCCTACCCGACGCCGTTGCGCGGTGCGCCGAGCGCGGCTGGCGGCTCGGCATCTTCGGTGGTCTGCCGGACACGCACACCCGATTCGAAGCCGCGGCGCTCGCGCAACACCCCGACCTGGTGATCGCGGGGTTCTGGGCACCCGAGCGCAGCGAGATCGAGGACGACGCCAGCTCGGCCCGGTTGGCGGACGAGGTCCGCGCCGCCGGCGTGGATGTGCTGGTCGTCGGGCTCGGCAAGCCCCGGCAGGAACAGTGGATCGACCGCTGGGGCGAGCGGACCGGCGCGGGGACGCTCCTCGCGTTCGGAGCGGCGACCGATTTCATCGCCGGCGTCGTCGACCGCGCCCCCGAAGCCTGGCAGCGCTCGGGATTCGAGTGGCTCTACCGCCTCCGCCAGGAACCGCGACGGCTCGCCCGCAGGTACCTGATCCAGGGTCCCCCTGCACTGCTGCGGCTGCGCAGGGCGACGCTCGCGGCGCCGCCGATCTCATCGACGCTGCGGTGACGGTGACCCCGCACGATGCCGGCGAGGCCGAATCGAGCACGCCTACCGGACCCGCGTCGAGTGGCCGGATCGCGAAAGCGTTCAGCTTGCAGATGGTGGCCCGGGTCGTCGGCCTGGTCGCGTCCATCGGCACCGTCACCCTGACGACTCGCCACCTGGGGCCGGTGGCGTACGGCCACCTCACCACCGCTGTCGTCTTCGTGAACCTGTGGACCAGCCTCACCGAGCTCGGGATCAGCTCCGTGATCGTCCGGCGCGTCACCGCCGGGCGCGGCGAGCTCGCCCGGCTGGTACGGATCAATTCGGGGATGTCGATCCTGTATTGCGTGCCGCTCGGGGTCGCCTCGGGCGTCACCGGCTGGCTGATCTATCACAACACCCCGCAAGTCGTCGAGATGGTCCTGATCGTGTCGGGCAGCCTCGTGCTGACCACGCTCGCCACGTGTTTCGACCCCGTGTTCCTGACCCATGTGCGGTTCGGCGCGGTCGCGGCGGCCGACCTGACCGGCCGGGTGGGGTCGTTAGCGGCGACGATCGTGCTGGTCAACATCCACGCCCACATCGTGTGGTTCGCCATCGTGCAGCTCGTTCCGCCCGCTGTGACCCTGGTGATCGAGGCGGTGGTCGCGCGCAGCATCATCGATGTGCGGCCCGCGTTCTCCGTGCGGGAGAGCTGGGAGCTGCTGCGCGAGAGTCTGCCGCAGACCGCGGTGCTGATCATCGGCGTCATCTATTGGCGCGCGGACGGCGTGATCCTCAGCCTCCGCAGCACCGCGGGCGAGGTGGGCGCATACGGCCTGGCATACAACATCTCGTTCAACGCGACGGTGATCTCCACGCTGTACCTCAGCTCGTCGCTGTCCACGATGACGGCGCTGTACAGCCGCGACCGCCACGGGTTCGCGCGCTTCGTCACGCGCAGCGTCGAGGCGCTGGCGTTCGTAGGCGCACCGATCGCCGTCCTGGGCCTGGTCCTCTCGCCGGAGTTGATCACCCTGCTCGGGTCGGCCGAGTTCCGCGCGGCCGGCGGTTTGACGCTCGGCCTGCTCTTCGTAGCGGTGGCGCTCACGTTTCTCACTGCAGCCTTGAGCCAAGCGCTGTTCGCCGCCCACGACCAGGCCTTTCTGCTCCGCTTGAACATCGTCAACCTGGCCATCAACATCGTGCTCAACATCGTGCTGGCCCCGCATTTCGGCGCGCGCGGTGCCGCCGCTGCGCTCCTGGTCAGTGAGAGTCTGGGCCTGATGGTGGTCACGTGGCGGCTCGCATCCCGCAGCCCCTATCGCACGCCGTGGCTGTTCGTGCTGCATCTCGCGGTTCCTGCGGCCGTGGCCGGGGGCGTCGCCTACGGGTTGCATCTCTACCTGCCGGTGCTGGTCGCAGGATTCGCCGGCGGGATCACCTATCTCGCCGTCAACCTGCTGGTCGGCCCGATGCACCTGACCACCATCAAGTCCATGATCACATCGCGCGGGACGGACCTCGAGCCGGCCGCGGAGGGGAGCACACCGTGACCGGCGAACTCGAACGCGCCTATCTGCCCGGCGGGACCACCGCCGCAGCGCCGCCGCCGGCCCGACCCGTCGACCGTCCGCTCGCGGTGTTGGTGGTGGCCTACCGCAACGCCGACGATCTGCGCGCGTGTCTCACCTCGGTGTCGAAGCACCTGCCGGACGCGGCCGTGCTGGTGTGGGACAACTCGGGTCCCGAGTGGCCGGGCATCGCAGAGCTCGCCGCCGACACCCCGGGGGTGCGCTGGCTGTCCGGCGAGAAGAACATCGGCTTCGCCGCCGCGGTCAATGCGCTCGCGCGCGAGGTACCCGAACACGACCTGCTGCTGCTCAACCCGGATGCCGTGGTGCTGGGCGACCTCGCGGGGACCCGCGCGGCGCTCACCCGGCAAGGGGTGGCGGCGGCGGCGCCGC